>JAVHWE010000095.1:0-5841 GCA_032160285.1 Micromonosporaceae bacterium
CGTGCTGGCCACCGGTACCCGCCGCACGCTGCACCGCGACCCCGTGGCGGCGGACGAGGCGCTGGTCATGATCGAGGAGACCGGGCGCACCGCGCTGCGGGAGATGCGGCGGCTGCTCGACGTCATGCGTACCGATTCCGAACCGGCGCCGGGTGAGCTGGCGCCGCAGCCGGGCCTGGCCTTCCTGCCCACCCTGGTGGAGCAGGTACGGGAGGCCGGCCTGCCGGTGACGCTCACCATGGACGGCGGGGCGGACACACTGGATCCGGGGATCGCGCTGACCATCTACCGAATCGTGCAGGAGGCGCTGACCAACGCTCTCAAGCACGCCGGCTCGGCCACCGCGGACGTCCGCCTCGACATCGGCGCCTACTGGCTCACGCTGGAGGTGACCGACACCGGGCGTGGACCCCGGCCCGGCGGCGTGATCATCGGCCACGGCCTGCTCGGCATGCGGGAAAGGGTCACGCTGTACGGCGGCACGCTGCGAACCGGACCCCGGCCGGGTGGTGGCTTCGGCGTATCGGCGAGAATCCCGGTCGATGCGCCGGGCGGGACGTCCACACCGTGAGTCCGCGGGGCGCGCGAGATCCCTGGGAGACGCGGTGACCGACCCGACGCCGGTACGCGTGCTGCTCGTCGACGACCAACCGTTGCTGCGTACCGGTTTCCGGATGGTCCTGGGCGGCGAGCCGGGCCTCGACGTGGTCGGCGAGGCCGGCGACGGCGTCGAGGCCGTCGACCTGACCCGCCGTCTGCTGCCCGACGTCGTGCTGATGGACATCCGGATGCCGAGGATGGACGGCGTCGCGGCCACCCGGGCGATCGTGGCGG
Organism: Micromonosporaceae bacterium; assembly: GCA_032160285.1. Classification (GTDB taxonomy): domain Bacteria; phylum Actinomycetota; class Actinomycetes; order Mycobacteriales; family Micromonosporaceae; genus Planosporangium. The sequence goes on from JAVHWE010000095.1 coordinate 835, forward strand.
CCCGGCTGCCGGTCAGCGTCCTGATCCTCACCACGTTCGACCTGGACGAGTACGTGGTGGGCGCGCTGCGCGCGGGTGCCAGCGGGTTCCTGGCCAAGGACGTGCCGGCCGACGACCTGATCACCGCGATCCGGACGGTGGCGGCGGGCGAGGCGGTCGTCGGTCCCCGGATCCTCAAGCGGCTGCTCGACCGCTTCGCCGAGACGCTGCCCGACCCGGACCTCGCCCCACCGCGCGACCTGAAGGCGCTCACCGAACGCGAGCGCGAGGTGCTGGTACAGGTGGCCCGGGGCCTGTCGAACGCGGAGATCGCGCGTGAACTGCGGGTCAGCGAAACGACCGTCAAGACCCATGTCGGGCACGTACTGACCAAGTTGGGTCTGCGCGACCGCGTACAGGCGGTCGTCCTCGCGTATGAGTGCGGACTGGTCCGACCGGGGGTGTGAACCCTTACGGGACGGAGGCGCCCTCCTCCCCGCGACGGACATCACAACAATCCCAGCGCACGAGTCGCGGCGGGCGCGGGGGGCCTACCGTCAGACGTGAATAAAAGACGGAATTCTGCGAAGGGACCTGGACGTGACCGTATCGACGGGGGACGGCATTGCCGCGCGCGCGGTGGATGTGTGGAAGGTGTACGGCAGCGGCGAGGCCCAGGTCGTCGCGCTGCACGGAGTGAGCGCGCAACTCGAAACCGCCCGCTTCACCGCGATCATGGGCCCGTCCGGGTCGGGCAAGTCCACGCTCATGCACTGTTTGGCCGGGCTCGACGACGTGACGCGGGGTGAGGTGTTCATCGGGGGGACCAGGGTGACCGGGCTGGGCGACCGGGCCCTGACCACCCTGCGCCGCGACCAGGTCGGCTTCGTGTTCCAGCAGTTCAACCTGCTGCCCACGCTCACCGCCGAGGAGAACATCCTGCTGCCCCTGTCCATCGCCGGTCGCAAACCCGACCGCGACTGGTTCACCACCGTCATCACCACCGTCGGCCTCGCCGACCGACTCAAGCACCGACCCGCCCAACTGTCCGGCGGCCAACAACAACGCGTCGCCTGCGCCCGCGCCCTGGTCAGCCGACCCGACGTCATCTTCGCCGACGAACCCACCGGAAACCTCGACTCCCGCTCGGGCGCCGAAGTCCTCAGCTTCCTCCGCAACTCCGTCCGCGACTTCGGCCAGACCATCGTCATGGTCACCCACGACCCCAACGCCGCCTCCTACGCCGACCGCGTCATCTTCCTCGCCGACGGCCGCATCGTCGACGAGCTCCACAACCCCACCGCCGACGCCGTCCTGGACCGGCTCAAGCGGCTCGACGTGGCGACCGCGGACGTGGTGGCGGCCGAGACTGTCGAGGTTGCGTGATGCTGCGCGCCACCCTGAAAAGCCTGCTCTCCCGCAAGTTGCGGCTGCTGCTGTCCGGTCTGGCCGTGGTGCTGGCGGTGATGTTCGTGTCGGCCGGTTTCGTCCTGTCGGACACGCTGGGCCGGACCTTCGACTCGCTGTTCACCAACGTGTACGACTACACCGACATCCAGGTACAGGCCAAGCCGAAGATCGACAACGCGAACGGCAACAGCGTCCCGGTCAACATCGAGGCCGCGGCGGTCGCCAGGGTCGCGGCCACGCCCGGGGTCGCCAAGGCCACCGGTTCGGTATTCGCCGACGGGGCCCGGGTCATCGGGCACAACGGCAAGCTGGTCGGCGGCGGTGGTGGCGCGCCACGGTTCGGTGCCTCCTGGACCGGGGAGTCGGACCTGATCCAGCTCCGCGATGGGCGCGGACCGCGGGCGCCCGACGAGGTGACGCTCAACGCCGGGCTCGCGAAGTCCGGCGAGTTCAAGCTCGGCGAGAAGATCGGCGTACTGACTCTCGAACCGAGGAAGACGTTCACCGTCGTGGGCATCTTCGAGTACGCGGGGGGTCGGGACTCGATCGGCGGCGAGCAGACCGTCGCGTTCACCGAGCCGGTGGCGCAGCAGCTCATGCTGGGCCAGACCGGGGTGTACAACGCCATCGACGTCAAGGTCGGTGACAAGAAGAACCTGGGAGCGGTACGGGACACGCTGCGCACGGAAATGGGTGCCACCTACGACGTCGACACCGGCAAGGATCTGGCCAGGAAGAGTTCCGCCGATGTCAAGAAGGGGCTGTCGTTCGTCACGTACATCCTGCTGGGCTTCGCGGCGGTGGCGCTGCTGGTCGGGGTGTTCCTGATCCTCAACACCTTCTCGATCATCGTCGCGCAGCGCACCCAGGAACTGGCGCTGCTTCGGGCCATGGGCGCCGCCCGCGGCCAGGTCATCCGGTCGGTCCTGCTGGAGGCGGCCATCATCGGCGTCGTCTCCTGGCTGATCGGCCTCGCCCTCGGCGTCGGCATCGGGTACGCCGGGGCGGCCGCGTTGGCGGCGCTGACCGGTGACCTCAAGGTGGCGAGCATCGGGGTGCCCCCGGCCGCCGTGATCGTGTCCTTTGTGGTCGGTGTCGGGGTGACCATGCTAGCCGCGCTGATGCCGGCGTTCCAGGCGTCGCGGATCCCGCCGGTCGCCGCGATGCGCCAGTCCGCCGCCAACGACCGGCCGTTGACGAAGCTGACCGTGGCCGGCGGCATCCTGCTGGTCGGTGGCGGCGGGGCGCTGGCCTACGGGTTGTCGGGCAAGGCACATGGCGCCACCCTCCCGTTGGTACTGGGTGGGGTGCTCGCGACGTTCATCGCGGTCGCGCTGCTCACGCCTTTGCTCGGTCGGCCGGTCGTGTCGCTGCTGGGCCGGCTGTTCGCCTGGTCGGTGCCGGGTCAGCTGGGGCGGCGCAACTCCGCGCGGAACCCGCGCCGGACCGCCATCACGGCGGCCGCGATGATGATCAGCGTGGCGCTGGTGACGGGCATCAGCACGATCTTCGCGTCGGCCAGCCTGAGTATCAGCCACCTCGTCGAGCAGCAGGTACAAGCTGATCTGATCATCACCGGGCAGCAGACGTCGGCAATCCCGCCGGCGATCGACCCCGGGGCCCTCGAGCAGGTCCGGGCGCTCCCCGACGTGGCCGACGTCGCCGCGTTGGCCAGCGACGCGGCGCTGGTCGACGGTAAGCGGCGGGAGGTCGGCTCCTTCGACAACATGGCGGCCGTCCAGCGGATCCTGAAGATCAAGGTGACCGACGGCGATTTCGCGGGCCTGTCGACGGGCGAGTTCGCCGTCGACGACAAGGCGGCCAAGGCGGCGCACTGGAAGGTCGGCGACACGGCGACGGTACAACTGCAGCGCGGTGAGGCCCGACCGTACCGGGTGGGCGCCGTCTACGTCGGCAGTCAGGGGACCAGCGGAATCCTCTTGAACTGGCAGGACGCGGTGGCAGGCTTCCGTGCCGCCACGGCGTCACAGGCGTTCGTTCGGCTGCACTCGGCCGGCCAGACGGCGACGGCGAAGTCCCAGATCGACGGTATCCTCGCCGACAGCCCCGAGGTCAACGTCCTCACCCGCAGCGAATGGGTGGGTACCGTGACCAGCTTCTTCGACATCGTGCTGACCATCGTGCAGGTACTGCTGGGCGTGGCCATGCTGATCGCTGTGCTCGGCATCATCAACACCCTGATGCTGTCGGTGCTCGAGCGGACCAGGGAACTCGGCATGCTGCGGGCCATCGGGCTGCGCCGCGCCCAGATGATGCGCATGATCACAGTCGAATCGGTGGTGATCTCCCTGTTCGGCGCGCTGCTCGGCATCGCCGTGGGCGCCGGGTTGGGCGCGGCCGTGGTCCGGGCCCTCAAGGACCGGGGATTCAGCAGCCTGGCGCTGCCCTGGGGCCAGATGGCCGGCTACCTGGTGGCCGGCGCGGTGGTCGGGGTGGTCGCGGCGGTCATCCCCGCGATCCGCGCGGCCCGACTGAACGTGCTGGCCGCGATCTCGTACGAGTAGCCTTCTCAGGTCCCCCTGCCCGGCCAGACTGCCGGGCAGGGGGCACCCTGCGCGCCCATCCACCGACGACTTCTACAGTGGACTGTTGCTTTCCGCGTCGGTGATATCCTGCCGCCCCCTGTCCGCGAGCAGCGAGCGGAGGGTGGGGACGTCGAGCATTTCCAGCGAGTCGACCAGGGTGACGTTGGCGACGTCGGTGAGGGCCACCTCGGCGGGGACCGCCACCACGACGCAGCCGGCCGCGCGGGCACTGGCCACGCCGGTCGGCGAGTCCTCGATGGCCACGCAGCGGCGCACGTCCACGCCGAGGCCGGCCGCCGCCGCCAGGTACGGGTCGGGGTGCGGCTTCGTGTGCGCCACCTCGTCGCCGCACACCACCAGGTCGAAGTTGGACTCGCCGATCGTGCGCAGGGCGACCTCCACCAGCCGGCGGCGGGTCGCGGTCACCAGTGCCGTCGGTATCCCGGCCGCGCGCACCTCGGCCAGCAGCCTGCGGGCACCCGGCCGCCAGACCAGCCCGGCGGCGAACAGCTCACCGACCCGCGCCTCCAGCCACGACACACTCGCCACCGGATCGCGCCACGGCTGGGCGATGTCGGTGTGCAGGATGTCCATCGACTCCGTCATGCTGGTACCGATCATCCGGGTGCGCGCCGCCAGCGACAGCTCTCCCCCGTACCGCCGGGCCAGTTCGCGCAGCCCGACGTCCCACACCTTTTCGCTGTCCACGAGCGTGCCGTCCATGTCGAACAGCACCGCGTCCAGCTCCGCCACCGTCATCCCACGATCTCATCAGACATGCCACCGAGCCCAGGTATGGGCGCCGTGACGTCCCGCGTGCGCAAAATCCCAGTCGATCATGCGCCACACCCCGGCGTCCAACGAAGCTCAGACCACGGCACAGTGGACATCTAGCCTATTTCCCCCATAGGGATCATCGCCGTGGGATCATGTGACCTCGGGACCACCCACGTCAACGGTGGCGCCAGCCGCGGGCGCGTACCGCAGTGGGACAGTCCTGCGGACCGAGAAGGTTGAGGAAGGCGATGCACCCCGACGACGACCCCCACATCGAGGCCGCGGACGACGTGCC
>JAVHWE010000157.1:0-29817 GCA_032160285.1 Micromonosporaceae bacterium
GAACTCCGCGAACAGGCGCCGGGGCAGGGACGCGGTCACCTGGCCGTCTCCAGCGGTGCTGTGACGACGGTGGCGTCGAGCAGGGCGGCCAGACCGGCCAGCGACTCGGGCAGGACCCGGTAATAGACCCAGGACGCGCGGCGTTCGGAGGCAACCAGACCCGCCTCCCGCAACACCTTGAGGTGGTGGGAAATGGTCGGCTCCGATACGTCGAAGGTCGGGGTCAGGTCACACACGCAGGCCTCGCCGCCGGTGTGCGAGGCGATCAGCGACAGCAGTCGTAGCCGCACCGGGTCCGATAGCGCCTTGAACACCGCGGCGACCGCGACGGCCCGGTCCGCGGTCAGCGGATCCCGCACGAGCGGGCCGGCCGCGCAGTCCGGTGGGGTCCTCGCGGGTGGGACACGCGCTGCCATAGGGGTTCCGCCTTCGTTGGATTCGATGCGCAGCTAATTCGGCGTCAGTCTAACTCGATCGCCATCGAATCCGCGCACGGAGTGGGGCATGTCCGTCCGCGCGGCGCGTGCTGGGGAAACCCCCAGTCCGGTGGCGGTCGCACCCGGCTACGCTGGCCGCTCACCAGCTAGGGGGTCGGATGTCTGCGGTGGGCCATTACAAGCGGCCGACGGTGTTGCGACGGCGCGTGTACGACCCGATCATGCGGATGCTCATCGAACGGGTGGGTTTCGCCGGCATCCTCGACCCTCGCGGTGGTGACACGGTCCAGGTGCTGTCGGTGCGTGGCCGCAAGTCCGGTCGGTGGTACCACCATCCGGTCGGCGTCTGCGTACACGGCGGTGGCCGGCACCTGGTCGGCTTCTACGGACAGACCGAGTGGGCACGTAACCTCCGCGCCGGCACGGAAGCCCGCCTGGGCAACCGGAAACTCGTCCAACCGATACGCGCGATCGAGCTGGACGGCGAGGAGAAGGCCGAGTACATGCGTTGGCTCGTCGGCCGGTACCGGTTCTTCGCCCGCGCCTGGCTGAAGGTCAACCCGAACCGGCTCACCGACACCGACCTGGGGCGGTTGCTCCGCGACCATCCGGTGTTCCGGGTCGAGACCGTTGAGTCGTAGCAACACGTCGACTCCCACCACTTCACCGCGAGCACGCCCGGGTCATGACATTCGCGCTCCTAGGGTTCGCCCCAGTCAATGCCGCTTCGCCCGTCCGTAAGCTCGCCAACGAGTTGCGAGCACTGGGAGTGTCCACATGACGATTGTGAATCCGACGAACGTGACCGCCGGCGCCCCCGGGTGGGCGGCCGGATCCTCCGACGAGGGCCGGCCGGGTTGGCCGTCCGACGACGCGGTGCGGCTGCACCGCACGATGTTCGGTTACGTCTCTTCCAGCGCCATCTTCTCCGCGCTGGAACTGGGACTGTTCGACGCGCTGGAGGAGCAGCCGGGCGTCGCCGAGGATCTCGGCCGTCGGCTGGACCTGCCGGACCGCTCGGCCCGGCTGATCCTGCTCGCCCTGCTCGGTGAGGGACTCGTCGAACGCGTCGATGACGTCTATCGCAACGCACCGGTCGCCAGCCGGTACCTGGTCAGCGCGAGCCCGGACTACGTCGGGGCGCTCGCCGCCCACCAGGCCGCTCACTTCGAACGGTTCAGCAAGCTCACCCAGGCGCTGCGCGACAACGCGCCGGTCCGCGCGCCGGGCGCCGGTGACCACCCGCAGTTCGGCGGCCCGGAACGGTTCGCGCGGATCACCCGGACCGCGGCGCTGATGATGATGGTCGACGGAATGGTCGAGCAGACCTCGTTGGCGGGCAACCGCCACCTGGTGGACCTGGGCTGCGGATCGTGTGTGTACTCCATCGCGCTCGCCCGCAGGAATCCGCACCTGCGGATCACCGCGATCGACCGTCCGTCGGTATGCGATCTGGCCCGTACGTCGGTCGCCGAGGCCGGTCTGAGTGACCGCATCACGATCCGACCGGGGGATATCTTCGAAGACACCGTGCCGGACGCGGACGTCGCGATGCTGTCCAATGTGGCCGAGGGCTTTGATTCGGCGCGGGCGGCCAGGTTGGTGAAGCATGTGCACGGGTGGCTGCCCGCCGGCGGCGAGCTGGTGATCCACTCACACATGTGGGAACACGCCGACGCCACCCCGTTCTCGTACACGGTGGGTCTCATTCTGGCCGTCAACAACCCGATGGGCGGCGAACCGTACGGCGAGGGTGTGACCCGCGGCTGGTTGGCCGATGCCGGCTTCGGCGAAATCAAGCCGGCCGTCGCGGTGTCGCCCATCTCCGCCGTGGTACGCGCCGTCAAGTAGCGGGGTACGCGCCGTCAAGTAGTCGTGGTGCACGACGTCACGTAGCCGTGGTGCACGACGTCACGTAGCTGGCGGCGCGGTCAGGTGATCCGCGATGGCGCGGCCGGCCGCAGCTTCTTGTCGAGGTGTACCCGGCGCAGGCCCAGCGCGGTCACCCGGCTGCGTACCGCGCAGAATCCGGGCAGGTTCAGCAGGATCGGCCCCACCCGGCGGGCCATCGCGCGGACGCCGCCGGGATCGTCGTCCGCGGCCACCAGATACCCCTTGGTCAGCCTGGCCTGGAAGCCCTGCATCAGGCGCACCTGCCAGGAGCGTTCGCGCTGGATCGCGGCGAGGTCGCGGTCGCTGACCGCGCCGCGGCGCAGCGGTACGGTGAGCCGGTTGGCCGCCGCGACGGCATCCTGCATGGCGAAGTTCACGCCGGTGCCGCCGATGGGGGACATCGCGTGTGCGGCGTCCCCGACGAACAGCAGGCCCGGCCGGTGCCAGCGGCGTAACCGGTTGGTGCGTACGGACAACAGGTGCACCTGATCCCAGCTCTCCAGCGCACCGACGTGTTCGGCGAGGTCGGACATCACGGTACCGACCGCGTCCCGGAGGTGGTCGATGCCGGTCGCGCGGATCACGTCGGCGGCGTTCTTGGGAATGACGCAGGCGGTCTGCCAGTATTCGCCGCGGTCGAGTCGGGCCATCGCCCAGCCGGCACCGAGGTGGATGTGCATGTCGTCGTCGACCGGCTCGCCGGCCAGCCGGGGCAGACGGAACAGCAGCATGTCGATCGGCGGCGCGGTCTCGACGACCGGCAGCCCGGCGTGTTCGCGCAGGGTCGAGGTGCGGCCGTCGGCGGCGACGGTCAGCGTCGCGCGGACACTGCCGGTACCGGCCGCCGACCGGTACCACACACCGCCCACCGTGTCGGTGTCCCGGATCAGTCCGGTGGCCTCCGCGCCCATCATCAGCCGGAAGCCGGGGTTGCGGGCCGCCTCGGTGGTCAGCAGGTGCAGCAGATCCCACTGGGGCACGACCGCGACGAAGGGGAAGCGGGTACGGACCTTGCCGAGGTCGGCCAGCACCATGGTGCCCGCCGGGGTGTGCGCCTTGACCAGCCGCACCCGCTTGACGGCCAGCGCCAGGAAATCGTCGGCCAGTCCCGCCTCGTCGAGGATCTCCATGGTGGCGGCGGCGATGTCGTCGCCGCGGAAGTCGCGCAGGAAGTCGTCGTGTTTCTCCAGCACCACGACGTCCAGGCCCTGGCGCGCGAGCAGCAGACCGAGCATGGCGCCGGCGGGTCCACATCCGACAATGCAGCACTGGGTACGGATGTGGTCGGACACCGGGTCAACCTCCCGCCGCCGCGGCGAACGGACGCGGCAGGGCAATGTAGCAATCGATCCTCATCGCCTGGCCCAGGAGAAACCCTGGGTTGCTTGGCCTGCCGCGTGGCTAGCCTGCTGATATGGAGCAGCCAGTCCTTTCCGCGCCCACCGAATCCGCCGCCGAGCCGCCGCCGCTGCAGATCATGCGGCTGGGCCTCGGCTACCAGGCCACCGCCCTGGTGGCCACGTTCACCCGCCTCGGCCTACCCGACCACCTCGCCGATGGGCCCAGGAAGGTCGACGAACTGGCGGCGCTGTCCGGCGCACACCCGGTGTCCCTGCTGCGTTTCCTGCGCGCGGTCGCCGCGTTCGGCCTGTGCGACATCATCGAGGGCCACACCTTCGCACCGACACCGCTGAGCGAATGCCTGCGCTCCGGGCCGAACTCGTTGCGTGGTTTCGCGATGGGCATGGGCCAGGTCGGCCACCTGCGTCCGTTCGAGCACCTGTACACCGGCGTCATGGAGAACCGGCCGGTGGCCAAGGACGCGCTCGGCATGGAGATGTGGGAGTACTACGACACCCATCCGGAGACCCGGGCCACGCTGACGGCCCACCTCGACGAGGTGACCGCGATGGTCGCGCCGCTCGTCGCGAAGAACTTCGACCTGTCGCGGTTCACCCGCATCGTCGACGTGGGAAGCAACGAGGGTCATTTCCTCGCGGCGATTCTGCAGGCGGCACCGCAGGCGACCGGCGTGCTGTTCGACCGACCGGAGGTGATGGACGCCGCGCGGGCGAACATGGACGAGCGCGGCCTGTCCGACCGGGTCGAGTTCGTCGGCGGCGACTTCCGCTCCGAGGTGCCGGCCGGGGGAGACCTGTACCTGCTCAAGGGCATCATGCACGACTGGGACGACGAGCCCGCGGGCAGGATTCTGGCCAACTGTCACCGGGCCGGGCAGCCCGGCAGCACCCTGCTGTCACTGGAGGGTATCGTTCGCGACCAGCCGCCGCTCGAGCCGATGGTGCACCTGATCGATCTCGCCATGCTGCTGCTGGTCGGCGGGCGGGAACGGACCCGCGCCGAGTTCGACGCGCTGTTCGGCAATGCGGGCTACCGCATCGACAATGTCGTCCCGCTGCCGATGCTGCCGTACTTCCCGTACCACATCATCGAAGCCAAGCGTCAGTGACGTGGTCTTTCCACGTCGGATGGCACAACTCAACAGGCGCGTCGCCAACCCGCTCCTGCGGCCGGTGGCGCGCCTGCTGCCGCCGTTCGCCATCGTCGAGCACACCGGCCGGGTGAGCGGTCGCCGATACCGGACTCCGGTGTTCGCTTTTCGTCGTGATGGCGAAATAGTGATCGTCCTCAGCTATGGTCGCAATTCACAATGGGCTGAGAATCTGCTCAGTGCCGGCCGCGGCGTGCTCATTCGTGGACGCCGCCGGTATACGCTTTCCGACGTTCAGGTGCGGACGGTCGACCACAGTGGTCCGCTGTCGGCCCTGGGCCGGTTCTCATCGCGTTTCGGAGACCATGTTCTCGTGGCTGACCTGCGGGATCATGTCGATTAATTGCTTGCGCTAATCGCTGTCATCCGATGACGTTATCGATAGATGCCATTCCTTGACGCGCATTAATTGGCCGTGTACAAATAGCCGTGTCGCTGCCGCGGGTAGCCGAAGTGAGGCCACTATGGCTATGAATTGGTTTTGGCGTCTGGTGTGTTCACCCGACTGCACGGACGCCTGTCAGGTCAACTGTCCGGGGTGCCATTCGCTGGCTGATGAGTGGGCTGAGCAGGGATACACCACGGCGGTGACCCGGCCGGACGCGAAGCGTGGCCGATGGCAGGATTTCCGCTACGCGTGGAGTTGCTGGTCGCGCAGCGCCTCGGCCGCCGTGCTGACCCGCCTCAACCCGGCCCGGCTGTGGCGACGTGATGCGGTGCAGACGTCGGTCGGCTGCGGCTGCGGCCCGGCCACCAACGCGGTGGGGGTAGCCGGTTCCAAGGCCGGTTCCACGCCCGGCTCCGGAGCCGGTTCCAGCGCCGGCTCCACGGCCGGTGCCGGCCCCGGCGACCGGATCCGGGGCGAGGTGCGGCAGTACTACGACCTGCGGGCGCACGCCGCCGACGCCGCGGGTGCCGGGTGCTGCCCGACCGCGCTGCCGACGGAGGTCAGCTGCCTGCCGCAGTACCGCGCCGATGACCTCGAGGCGGTACCGGCGGATGCCATCGTGGCGTCGCTCGGCTGCGGTAATCCGTTCGCCCGCGCCGACCTGCGCCCCGGCGAGGTGGTACTGGACCTGGGTTCAGGCGGGGGGATGGACTCGCTGGTCGCCGCCCGCCGGGTCGGTGCGGAGGGCCACGTATTCGGGCTGGACATGTCCGACGAGATGATGCGGCTCGCCCAGCGCAACGCGGCGGACTCCGACGTCACGAACGTCGCGTTCATCAAGGGCGACATGGAGTCGGTGCCGCTGCCCCGGGCGTCGGTGGACGTCATCATCAGCAACTGCGTGGTGAATCTGGTACCGGACAAGGGTCGCGCGCTCCGCGAGGCCTACCGGGTGCTCCGCCCGGGCGGTCGGGTGTCCATTTCGGACATCGTGACCCGGGTCGTGGTCCCGGAACACCTGAAGAACGACCTGACCGCATGGGCCGCCTGTGTCGGCGGTGCGCTGAGCGAAGACGAGTACCGGGCGCACCTGGAGGCAGCCGGTTTCGTCGACATCGAGATCGAACGCGACCGGGAGTACACCGCGCGCGACGCGGAACTGGCCGGGCTCATGCCCGTGCTGGAGCGCGCCGGCCTCGCCGGCGTGCTCGAGCTGGGCTTCGCGAACACCAGTGTCCGGGCGCACAAACCGACGGACCAGCCGGCCGAGGCAGCACCGCGGATCTCCGGCGACCGGCGGTCAGCGGTCACCGTCGGGGCCGGTCCGTACCGACAGGAGGCGAACCAATGAGCACAACCATGCAGCCGGAGGCTCCCGCACCCGCGGTGAGTCCGGCCGAGATCGCCGCTCGCCGGCTGCGCGAGCAGCCGAGTGACCGGGTGGTCTTCCGGGTCAGCGGGCTCTACGGCGTGTCGAACGGTAGCGTCCCGTTCCCGGTCAGCGAGACCGAGGCGGTCGAGACCGGCTCCGTCTCGCTCACCCTGGACCCCGATGCCACCTCCGGCAATGTCGGCATCATCGATTTCGAGCGCCGGTACCTGCGGGTCACGTACAACGTGCACGCCGTCTTCCCCGGTTTGCATGAGCTCGTCATGTCGGGCAAGCACGATTTGAGTCTGCTCGGTCCGGTGCGGGCGACGGCGACCGACGAGTGTGCGGTCACCGAGGAGATGACCGGCTGGCGGGCGCTCGGCTGCATGGACTTTCTTCCCGGCTCGCTGTGGGCCGGCGCCGCCGGTGGTTGAGACGGCCGCATAACCTCCAGTTTGGAGGACACGCTGCTGGGTCTGCGCGAGGGCCGTCCGGTCCACGTCGCGTACGACACCACCTTCCTCATCAACTGGCCGCGCCATCTCGGTGGCGGCTCGGTGAATCTCACGCTCGAGGGCGCGATGGTCCTCATCCCGGAACTCGGCAGTCTGTGATGGTCGGTGCCTGCGCGTCGCAGCCCGGCCCGGGACTGCGCTGACCGTGCCGCCAGGAGCCGAACATGCCCTACCTGCGCAGTGATCCGCCGTCGTTCATGTTCCTCATCCACCCACGCGACGTCGGCGATCTGCACACCGCTCCTGGCGCATCGGTCATCTATCAGCACAGTGCCACCGAGGACGAGTTCCGCGACAAGATGCTGACGTTGCCGCCGACCATCACCGGCGAGGTCAGCTTCGGCTTCGGCCCGATCCGGGGCGAGACGCTGGTCGTCTTCCGGATGCCGGAGCAGATCATGTTCTCCGGCGGGCGGGCGGAGATCGAACACGCCGTCCGGGTGGCCTGCGCCCGGGGTACCCGGGTCATCGGGCTGGGGGCGCTCACCGCCCCGGCCACCCGGGGGGGCCTCAGCCTGCTGCCGTTGCTACCCGGCGGCGTCACACTCACCACCGGCAACGCGTACACGGCGGCGGTCGCGCGCAGCAACGTCGTTGCCGTCAGCGAGGCGACGGGCCTTGGCCGCGACGCGACGGTCGCGGTGGTCGGTTGCACCGGTTCCGTGGGCGTCTGCGCTTCCCGCCTGCTGGACGCCCGCGGATACCGGCTGACGCTGATCGGCCGCAGCGTCAGCCGGGTCCGCAAGGAACTCGCCGACCTCACCGAGCGCGCCACCGTCTCCGCCACCATCGCCGATGTCGCCCGTGCCGACATCGTCCTGCTGCTGACCGGCGACCCGGCGGCACGGATCCCGCCGGCACTCCCGCGCCCCGGGTCGGTCGTCCTCGACCTGGCGCATCCGGTGAACATCGAGCCGGCGCGGTACCCGGACTTCGCCGCGCGCGGCGTCCAGGTACTCCAGGGCGGTCTGGTGCGGATCCCCGGATACCACTGCGCGCAGGAGATGCGCCTGCCCGACCGGGGCTCCGCGCTGGCCTGTCTGACCGAGACCTACCTGTTCGCCAAGGCCGGAATCACCACCCACTCGGTCGGGCCGGCGTCGGTGACTACCGCGCTGATGCTCGAGGATGTCGCGGCCGATCACGGTGTCGCTCCGTGGCCACTCGAGCTGCACCAGCTGAGCGTGCTGGGATGACCCGTCCAGGCCTGACGATCAGTTCCCGGCTCGGCGTGGCGATCGCGGCCGGGGTACCGGTGCTGGTTCTGGTCTCGATGGGGCCGGTCGCCGCGTTGACCGGACCGGTGTCGGTCGCCGTGTGGGGTCTCTCGGCGCTGATCGGCTTCGTCATGGCGCTGACCTTCGCCGAACTGGCATCCTCGTACCCCCGGGTCAACGGTGGCGTCGCGGTGCTCGCCGCGGAGGTGGTCCGACCGCACAGCGCGACCGGAGCCCGGATCGGCCAGTGGAGCTACTGGTTGGGCTGGAGTCCGGCGCTCGCCGTCAACGCGTTGCTGATCGGCTCGTACGCCCAGCGGCTGCTGCTGCCGCGGACGCCGTCGTGGAGCGCCGTCGCGCTGGCCACCGTCATCCTGGCGGGCAGCGTGGCGGTCAACCACCTGGGCATGACCATCGGCGGCCGGATGCAGGCCGCCCTCGTGACCTGCGTGGTAAGCGTCATCGTGATCCTGTTCACCGGTGCGGTACTGCGCGGTCAGCTTCACCCCGGCCACCTGGCGCCGTTCGCGCCGCCGGGCGGCTGGCTGTCGGGCGCCGGCTGGTTCGCCCTCGCCGGTGGCCTGTTCATGGCCGGCTGGAGCGCGTACGGGTCGGAGCTCGCGCTGGCATACACCACCCGCTACCACCGCGGCGTACGCGACGCGGTACGGGTGTTGGCGATCATCGCCGCGGCGAGCGCACTGGCCTTCGTGGTGGTGCCCTTTCTGCTCGTGGCGACGGTCGGGGTGGCTGGCGCCCAACTCGATCCGGCGGCGGCGTTCACCGCGCTGAGCCGTCGGGCCGCGGGTGGCGCGAGCGTCATCGTTGTGGGCTCGCTCGGACTGGCGCTGCTGCTCGGCCTGAACATGATCGCGATCGGCTCGTCGTGGACCCTGCACCAGATGGCCCGAAGCGGTGACGCGCCCCGATTTCTGGGGCGGCTGAACCGGCACGGGATGCCGGCCAACGCGCTCCGGTTCGACCTCGCCGCCAACATCGGCCTGCTCGTGCTCGTCACCGTCGTGTCCGGTGGCGACACCGGCCAGGTGCCCATCGCACTGCTGGCGGCGGCGAACGTCGGCTACTTCGTCAGCATGTGCACGGCGCTCGCCGCGTCCTGGTACAACCACCGCCGCGGGACCAACCGTGGGATCGTGCGGCTGCGGCCCGGCGTGGCCCGGCTGGTGCCGGTCGTCATCGCGTTCAACATCGTGCTGCTGTTCGCCGCCGGCCAGGCATGGGGCTGGCGCAACGTCTTCATCGGCGCGGCTGTTCTCGCCTGCGCCACAGCATTGGCCAGCCTGACCTCCCGGCGGATGCCACCCCCAGAACCACCGGTGATCCTGCCGGCGTGCTGGGGCAGGGCCGACGCCGCGGCCGGGCGGGTACCTACCGGCAGCGCATGACCGAACGGGGTGACATCGTGAGCGTTCATGGACGGATTCGTTCTTTACCGGGGCAACACCTACTGCTCGAACAGTTGACCGACCGCGAACTTCAGGTACTGCAACTGGTGGCGGCCGGCCGCCGCAACCGCGAAATCGCCGAGCTGCTGCGCGTTTCCATCAAGACGGTCGAGTTCCACCTCAGCAACATCCTGGGCAAGCTCGGCGCGCAGTCGCGTACCGAGGCGGTGGTCCGGGCGTGGCAGACCGGCATGCTGCAGCTGAACGCGTCGTAGCCGCGACAGGGTTTACCGCAACGGCGCGGGGCCAGGGGAGGCCGGTGACGCTACCCGGCGCGACCCGGCCGGAGCCTAGGGTTTCTCCCGGTCAGGCCACGGCACCGGCCGCCTACGATTTTCTACGTCGGGCTGTGCGCCTGCATACTCCACTCGCCGTCGAGGCAGGCGCCACTCGCCGTCCTGTTACCAGAGAGGGCATCCGAACATGAAGCTGGTACACGCCGATGACCTACCGCAGGACATTGTCCGGGAGCCCGGCGCCAAGCAGGTGACCATCCGGCGGCTGATCGATACGACCGACGGGGCCGACCGGTTCCTGATGAGTCGTTTCGAACTGGAGCCCAATGGCGCGACGCCGCCGCACTACCACGATTGGGAACACGAGATCTACGTGTTGTCGGGAAGCCTGCGCCTGCAACTGCCCACCGAACAGCGGGAGATACCGCTGCGCGAAGGCGATGTGGTGTTCATTCCCCGGGGCGAGGCGCACGGCCTGTTGACCGGCCCCGACGAGCGGGCCAAGCTCCTGCTGGTAGCGCCGGCCGAGCGGCCGCCGGTGCGCAGTGTGTTCCTGTCCGACGAGCCGTACGAGTACGACGCGGCGGCCGGTACCGCAGCGGGCCGTGCCACTCAATGAGTGAAACCGTGAGCAGCGCGGTCGACACCGAGGTCGGGCCGGACGAGGCGATGCGGCTGCATCGCCTGATGACCGCGTACCTGTCGTCGAAGGCGCTGTTCTGTGCGGTACGCCTCGGCGTGTTCGACGCCTTGGCGGCGGGCCCGGCCAGCGCCGAAGAGGTTGGCGCCCGGCTGGGCCTGCCGCCACGCTCGGCGCGGGTGCTGCTGCTGGCGCTGGCCGGCGAGGACCTGGTGATTCGCGCCCCGGACGGGTACCGCAACACCGCGGTCGCCGACGCGTTCCTGGTCAGCGCCGCTCCCCGGTACCTGGGCGCGCTCGCCGAGCACCAGGACGGGCACTTCGCGAAGCTGGTCGACCTGCTGGACGCGTTGCGTAGCGGCGAGCCGGTACAGCTCGCGGCACAGTACACCGGGGAGTTCGCGGCCGGTCCGCTGGCCTGGGCGCGCCGCTGGGCCGAGGTCTTCCGGGCCAGTTCCCGTCTGATGGCCGACGACCTTGCCGCCGTTGTTGCGCTCGACGGCCGCCGGCGCCTGGTCGACCTGGGCTGCGCGTCATGCTCGTACTCGATCGCGTTCGCCCGGGCCAACCCCGGCCTCGCGGTGACCGCGGTCGACCAGCCGGCGATCGCCGACGTGGCGGCGCAGTTCGTGGCCGAGGCGGGGCTGAGGGGTCCGATCGAGGTACGGCCGGGGAACATCTTCGCCGACCGTTTCCCGGACTGCGATGTCGCGCTGCTGTCGCATGTGATCCAGGGATTCGATCAGGCGCGGGCCCGGACGCTGCTGGCGCATGTCTACGACTGGCTGCCCGCGGGGGGGCTCCTGGTCGTGCACACCCACCTGCCCGAGCGGGCCCGGTTGCCGTTCCCGTACCAGTTCGGCCTGATCCTGCTGGTGAACAACACCCAGGGAGGTGAGGCCCACGACGAGGCGTTGACCGAGGGCTGGCTGACAGACATCGGTTTCCGTAACGTTCGGGTCGACGAGGTGTCGCCGATCTCGGCCGTTCTCACGGCGACCAAATGAGCGGCGCGCCCGACAGCGGACCGGTCGGCCGGGACGGCCTGCCGGCGGACGGTTTCGACTTCACGCTGGTTGTGCTGGATGACGCCGGAGCGCCGCACCTGGCCCTGTCGGCAGCCGACCGGCCCGTCGACGGCGCTCGACCGGGCTCGCCGGCCGTGCCGCCCGGGGCCGCTGACCGGTTACCGGGCCCCGCCGTCCGCGGCGGGGGGCGGCAGGAATGACCGTGTTCGACGTCATCGTGGTGGGTGCAGGCCCGGCCGGTACCGTGTGCGCGACGGAGTTGGCCCGGCGCGGGCGGCGGGTGTCCCTGCTCGACGCGGACCTCGGCTCCCGCTACCGGGTCGGCGAGTCGCTGTCGCCCACCGCCTGTTCGGTACTGGAGTCCGTCGGCGTGAACCTGGCCGAGGCCGGCTTCGTGGCCAAGCACGGCGCGACGTTCCTATGGGGACAGCGGGGAGCCTTCCGCACCCGGTACGCGGGCGCCACCGGGTGGCAGGTCCGGCGCGCGGAGCTGGACGCGATGCTGCTGAAGCTCGCCGAGGACGCGGGCGTGCAGGTGCGTACCGGCCACCGGGTGGACCGGGTGCGGTTCGCCGGGCAGCGCGCGACCGGGGTGCGGGTCCACGCTCCGGGTGCGGACGCGGTCGACCTGGACGCCTCGTGGGTGGTGGACGCGACCGGTCGGCAGGCACTCCTGGCGCATCAGCTTCGGCTCCTGGACGCCCCGGCGGCCACCGATGACGCGGACGCCCCGGCGGCCACCGATGACGCGGACGCCCAGGCGGCCACCGATGACGCGGACGCCCCGGCCGCCGGCGGGGGCGGTTGGCTGGGGTGGGGGTACTGGCGCAACGGCGGCCGGTTGTCCGGCGACGCGGCCGGTGACGGGCTGTTCGTCGGCTCCGGTGGTCGGGCCTGGTGGTACCTGCCCGTCGACGACCGCGACAACATGGTGGCGGTCGGCGCGGTGCTGCCCGGCGTTGTGCCGCCCGGGGCGGCGCTGACCGGGCGGTCACCGGGCGAGCCGGCCGGATCGGCGGAGCGGGTCACGGACGCGTACCTGGCGGCGGTCGGGCGGGCACCGCGGATCGGCGAGATGCTCGTCGGCGCGCGCCTCGTGGGTGGTGTCCACACGGCACCCCACGGTAGCCAGCTGAGCCGGCAGTTGTCGGGGCCGGGCTGGCTGATGGTCGGCGACGCGGCCGGTTACATCGATCCGATCCTCACCCCGGGAGTCCAGCTGGCCGTCCAGTTCGGACAGTTGGCCGCCGGCGCGATCGAGGCCGCACTGGCGGGTGGCTCGGGGGCCGACCGCGCGCTGCGTGACTACCGGCGACGGCTGCGCCGTCAGCACGACACGTACCGGTGGCTGGCGGACAACCTGTACGCGGCGGCGGAGCCCGAATACGCCGCGCCCGCCATGCCGGGCGACGCCGACGAGCAGGCCGACCGGCTGACGTTCTTGAGCGTCATCGCCGGGGTACCGACGCACCGGCTCGGGCCGCTGCTCGGCGGGTACCTCGCGATGCGCAACGCCGCGACGCCATACGGTGGCGCGCCGCCGGTTTTCGGCGAGACCGAAGGGTTCGCGTTCCTCACCTGGCTGAACGACCGCTGCCACCGGGGTCGGGATGCCGTGGTGACGCCCGCGTCGACGGTGCGGCCGGCCCCCGGTACGACGATCGAGGAGACCGCCGGGGATCCCGCGGCCGGGCCGGTGATTCGCGCCGCGCGCACGCGCGGTGGCGAGCGGTTCCTGTTGACCTGGGAACTGGAGACCATGCTGCGGATCCTGGCCCGTGACGGCGGCCCCGCCGAGCTCGCCCGCCGGTTCGCGGCGGCGTCCGGAGCCAGGCCCGATCCGATCGCCTTCGGCCGTTGGCTGGATCTGCTGGCCCGGCACGGGCTCGTGGAGTGCCTGCCGGAGCAGGCGGAACAGAACTCGGGCGCCACGATGGGAGCGGAAAGACAATGCGACGGGTAGTCATCACCGGCTTGGGAATCGTCAGTCCGCTGGGTGTCGGCACGGCGGCATTCTGGGACGGCCTCGTCGCCGGTCGCAGCGCGACCAAGCACCTGTCCAAGGTGACCAGCTGCGACCTGTACGGCGGGTTCGAGTTCGCGTCGCAGTCCATCGCCGAGGTCGAGGAGTTCGACCCGTCGACGCTGCCGGCCGAGGTACGCCGGCTCGACCGGTACATCCAGTTCGCGGTCGCGGGCGCGCAGCAGGCGATCGCCGACGCGGGGCTCGACCCGTCGGGCGTGGACCGCGACCGGTTCGGCATCGCGCTGGCCACCGCGATCTGCGGTACCCGCCAGATGGAGAGCGAGTTCGTCGCGGTCACCGACTTCGGCCGGGAGCCGGTGGACCCGGCCCGCGCCGGCTACGACCTGTACCTCGCCTCGATGTCCAACACGCCCAGCGTGATTCTGGCCGCGATGACCGGTGCCCGCGGCCCCTGCCTGACGCTGTCGACAGGGTGCGTCGGTGGGATCGACTCGATCGGCTACGCGTACGAGGCGATCGGCTACGGGGAGGCGGACATCATGCTGGCCGGCGCCAGCGAAGCCCCGATCACGCCGGTGACGACCGCCTCCTTCGAAATCATCAACTGTCTGGCCACCCGCTTCAACGACCGACCGGAGGCCGCCTCGCGCCCGTTCGACGCCCGACGCGACGGCTTCGTGCTGGCCGAAGGCTGCGGCGTGGTCCTCCTGGAGGACTTCGAGCACGCGACGGCACGCGGTGCGCGGGTGTACGCGGAGGTGTCCGGTTTCGCGTTGGGATGCAACGCGACGCACATGACCGATCTGCTCAGCGACGGCGCGGACCTGGCCCGGACCATGACCGACGCGCTGGCCGAGGCGGGCCTGGCCGCCGGCGACGTCGACCATGTCAACGCGCACGGCAGCTCGACACCGCAGAACGACAGCTGCGAGACCCGGGCCCTGGTCCGCGCGCTCGGTGAGCGGGCCGGCCAGATCCCGATCAACTCGACGAAGTCGATGACCGGGCACCCGCTGTCCGCCGCGAGTGCCCAGGAGATCATCGCCTGCACCCTGGCGTTCCAGCACGGGTACGTGCATCCCACCATCAACTACGAGTACCCCGACCCGGAGTGCCATCTCGACTACGTGCCCAACGAGGGGCGGCCGTTCCACGGCCAGGTCATCCTCTCCGACGCCAGCGGCTTCTCCGGACTGCACGCGTCGATCGTGCTGCGCGAGGCCACCGGGGCCGGCCGGTGACCGCCGCCACGACGCCGATCGCGGTGACCGGGATCGGCGCGGTCACACCGGCCGGGATCGGTGTCGACGCGCTGTGGGACGCCGCCCTGTCGGGTCGTTCGCGGGTGCGCCGCATCGACCGGTTCGACCCGTCGTCGTACCGGTGCCAGGTGGCCGGGCAGGCCGACGCCTTCGACGCGCGCGACTGGCTACCCGGTCGACTGGTCAAGAAGACCGACCGGTTCACCCACCTGGCACTGACCGCGGCCGGTGCGGCGCTCGCGGACGCCGGCCTGACCGTCGGTACCGATGTGGACAGTGACCGGATCGGCGTGATGGTCGGCAATGTGCTGGGCGGCTGGGAGTTCGCCGAGCGCGAACTGCGCGACCTGTGGACCAAGGGACCCCGCGAGGTCAGCCCGTACCAGGCCACCGCCTGGTTTCCGGCCGCGCCGCAGGGCAACATCTGCATCCGGTACGGCATCCGTGGGCGGGCCCGCACCTTCGTGTGTGATCGGGCGAGTGCGGCGTACGCCATCGTGCACGGCGCGGAGACGATCCGGCGCGGGTACGCCGACGTCGTCATCGTCGGCGGTACCGAGCAGCCGCTGTCGCCGTATGCGTGGCTGTGTTGCCAGACCGGGAACTTCCTGACGCAGTCGGGCAACCGCGAGCCGGAGCGGGCGTACCGCGCCTTCGACCGCCGCCACGGTGGCACCGTCATCGGCGAGGGCAGCGTGTTCGTCGTCCTGGAGCGTCGCGACCACGCCGTCTCGCGCGGCGCGGAGGTCCTCGGGGAGCTGGCCGGGTGGGCGCTGAACACCGACGGGTACATGCCGTACTACACCAGCGAACCCCACGGCGGGACATTGTCGCGGGCCATCACGACCGCGTTGCAACGGGCCGGTGTCAGCCCGACGGAGCTCGGGTGCGTGTTCGCCGACGGTTCCGGCGTGCCGCGGGAGGACTCCTCGGAGGTACTGGCGTTGTCCGCGGCGCTGAACGGTGCCGCCGCCGGCACTCCGGTCACCGCGGCCAAGCCGGCGGTCGGGCACCTGATGGGCGCGGCCACCGCCGTCGACGTCGCGGTTGCCCTGCGGGCACTGCGAACCGGCACGGTACCGCCGATCGCGAACCTCGACACCCCGGCACCCGGGTTCGACCTCGACTTCGTGTCGGGCGAGCCGCGGGTCGTGGACGGTGGTCTGCGCTCGGTCGCGACGGTGGCGCGGGGCATGGGAGGGGTGAACGCATGCCTCGTGCTGACGCGGTAACCGGCGCGCCGCTCGCCGTCGGAGTGGACATTGTGGACACGGAGCGGCTGCGCGCGATGATCGAACGCTACCCGGAATCCGCCCTGGACCGCCTGTTCACCGCGCGGGAACGCGAAACCCTGCACGGCGCGCGTGGCGTGCGGTGGGACAGCGTCGCCGGCCGCTTCGCCGCCAAGGAGGCGGTGCGCAAGGTGTTCGGCCCGTGCGGTGCCGTACCCCGCTGGAACGACATCGAGGTCGTCGCCGGCCGGCACGGCGAGCCGGTGCTCACGCTGCTGGGCGATGCCTCGGCGCTGGCCCGGCGGTGCGGGTTCCGCCGGATGCTGCTGAGCATCGCGCACGAGAAGCGCTCCGCCGTAGCGGTCGTATTCGCCCTGTGAAGGCGAAAGGGAGGAGATCGGTGATGGATGCCGAAGGCGCCGTCCGAACCGTGTTCAAGGAACTGGAGATCGACACCGATGGCGTGCACGGCGCCACCCGGCTGCGCGAGGACCTGCAGGTGGACTCGACCGAACTGGTGGAGATCGCGTTGGCGCTGGAGCGGGCGGCACCGGTGGTCATCGGGACCGACGAGATCCTCGCCGTCCGCACCTTCGCCGAACTGGTCACCGTCGTCGACAACGCGCCCCGGCGCTGAGGGAGACAGCCATGCCCCGCATCCAGCACACCGTCCAGATCGCCCGGCCGCCCGCCGAGGTCTTCGCGGTGACCAACGACATCGACAACTGGCGCGTGCTGTTCAACGAATACAACCACAGCGAGGTACTGCGCCGCGAGGACGCCGGTCGATTCACGAAGCTGGTGTTCCGCCTGACCAACTCCGAGGGCGCGTCGTGGCAGTCGTGGCGGCTGCTCGACCACGTCGACCTGGTCGCCGTGGCGCAGCGCGAGCGGCCGCTGTTCCCGTTCCGGTACATGCACCTGACCTGGACGTACCAGCCGGTCGACGGCGGCACCCTGATGACCTGGACCCAGGATTTCGAGTTGGACCCCGCGCTGGCGACACCGCTGGCGGAGGTCACCGCCCGGATGGACGCGCACGGTCGGGACAATCAGGTGCGGATTAAGCAACTAATCGAGTCCGGGGCGGTGGCGACGCCGGCCGCCTAGGGTTTTCTCGGTTATCGCCGACGCGGTAGGAAAATAGTCTCGGCAGCGGCGCGTCGATAAGGCGGCGCACGACCTGGATGTCGGTGAGTGACGTGCGGCGCAAACGCACCGTGTGGATTGTTCAGCAAGGTGTCTGGGACATGCCGAAGGAATCGATGCCATTGGCCGCCGGCTATCTGAAGGCGACGGCTTTGGCCAGCGATCCCATTCGTGACGACATGGATATCCGCATCTTCAACTTCGGCGGCGGCGACACGGTAACCGTCATGGCCGAGACGATGTTCGCCGCCGGGGTACCGGATGTGATGGCATTCTCGGTCTTCGGCTGGAGCTACCATCCCTTCGGCGCGCTCGCCGAAACCTTCAAGCAGATGCGCCCGGACGGCTGGGTTGTTTTCGGCGGCACCCACGTGGCCAACCAGGCCGAGCGGGTACTCCGGCAGTACCCGCAGGTCGACATCGTGGTCAACACCGAGGGCGAGTTCGTCTTCCGCGACCTGCTGCTGGCCTACCTGGCCGGGCGGGCACCGCAGGACCTGGGCGACATCGGCGGGATCAGTGTGGCGCAGGAGCCGGGCGTGCTGCTGACCACCCCGGCACCGGAGCGCATCGCCGATCTTGATTCGATCCCGTCGCCGTTCCTGACCGGTGCGATCCCGCTGACCGACCACTCCGGCCAATTCCGGTACGACGTCGCGCTGATGGAGACCAACCGGGGCTGTCCGTACCGGTGTGCCTTCTGCTACTGGGGCGGCGCGGTCGGGCAGAAGGTCCGTGCGTTCTCGCTCGACCGGTTGAGCGCCGAACTGGAGATGTTCGCCTACCACAAGGTGCACACCGTCGTGCTGTGCGACGCCAACATCGGCCTGCTCCGCCAGGACCTGGACTTCGTGGAGCAGGTCATCCGCACCCGCGACACGTTCGGCTATCCGAAGTCCATCGAGGGCTCGTGGGCCAAGAACAAGTCGGCGGTCTTCTACGACATCGTGCGGCGCATGAAGGAGGCCGGCATGCGCAGCTCGTTCACGCTGGCCCTGCAGACGCTCAACGAGCCCGCCCTGGACCTCATGCACCGACGCAACATGAAGGTCAACGACTGGGAGGACCTCGTCGGCTGGCTGCGGGAGGAGGGGCTGGACTGCTACGCCGAGCTGATCTGGGGCTCGCCGGGGGAGACCGTCGACACGTTCTTCGCCGGGTACGACCGGCTGGCCACGTACATGACCCGCATCGCCGTGTACCCCTTGCTGCTGCTGCCCAACACCGAGTACTCGGAGCAGAAGGACCGGTTCGGCTTCCACACCATCCGCGGCGAGCACGACGACTTCGAGTACGTGCTGGCCCACCACAACATGACGATCGCCGAGAACCTCGAGATGAAGCGGTTCATCCTCTGGGCGCGTTCGATCGCCGAGCACCTGGTGCTGCGCCACATCTGGGCCCCGCTGCGGGTACTGGCCGGTCTCGGCCAGTCGACGGTGGTCCGTACCATGATCAAATGGTTCGAGGCGTCGGCGGACCCGGCCGCCTTGCGGCTGGCGGCCACCGCCGCCCGCCTGGAGCGACAACCCAGTGCCGTACCGGCGTTCCTGCGCGAGCTCTACGGTGAGCCGGAGCTGGACGCGCTGCTGATCGGCTGGTGGACCGAGGCGATGGTGCCCCAGCTGCCCGCCCGGCACGCGGAGCTGCTCACCGAGATCTTCCGATACGACCGGTTGACGCGGCCCATCTTCGACCCGCCCGGAACGCGGATCGGTCTACCCGTGGAGGAGGTGGGTGGAGAGAGCTACTACCGCCGCACCGACGAGCGGTTCGGATACGACATCCCCGCGGTACTCGACGCGGTGCGGTGCGGTGCGACAGTCCCCGACACCCCGTGCCCCACCACGCTGTCGCTGTACTGCCGGGTCGGTTTCCACACCCAGTACGGCAACCACGAGCAGGGCATCTACTTCGCCGGCCACCACCGCGAGGAGCTCGGGGTATGAGCGACCCGACGGCTGCGCCGGCCGGCGGCGACGCCAGCTCGCCGGCACAGATCTACGACATGCTGCTGGCCTACAAGACGACCTCGATGCTGAGCGCCGGCATCGAACTGGGTGTGTTCGACACGCTGGCGGCCGGCCCGCAGACCGCCGCCGAGGTGGCCGCCGCCCTCGACGTCGCCGAGCGCGGTGCCCGCCTGCTGTGCAACGGCCTGGCCGCGCTCGGCCTGCTCGACACGGACGCCGGAGCCTACCGGCTGGCCGCCGCGGCCGGCCGGTACCTGGTGCGTGGCCGGCCGGAGTACGTGGGCGACATGGCCCGCGTGATGGCCAGCGGCTGGGAGTGGGAGGCGTTCGGCCGGCTGGCCGACGCGGTACGCGCGGGTGGCCCGGTGGTGGCCGAGCACGCCGAGACACCGGAGTACCCGTACTGGGAGCAGTTCGCCGCGTACGCGGGTGCGGTCGCCCGGCCGACCGCCGGACTGGCGGCGGCGACCCTGGCGCCGTGGGCGGCACGCCGGCCGCGACTGGACGTCCTGGACGTCGCGTGCGGTCACGGCCTGTACGGGTACACCCTGGCGGCGTCCCAGCCGCAGGCTCGGGTGTGGTCGCTGGACTGGCCCAACGTGCTGCCGGCGGCGCGTAAGCACGCGGCCGCGATGGGTGTCGCCGACCGGGTCGAGACGATCGCCGGCGACATGTTCTCCGCCCCGCTCGGCGGCCCGTACGACGTGGTCATGGTGACCAACGTGCTGCACCACTTCGCGCCCGAGCGGGGCGTGACGCTGCTGCGCCGGCTGGCCACGACGATGGTCGACGACGGTCGCCTGGTGCTGGTCGGCTTTGTCACCGGCGACGGGCGCGAGCCCGCCCGCGACGCCGCCGCGCACCTGTTCTCGGTGTTGATGCTCGTCTGGACGACGGCGGGGGAGGTGCACAGCGAAACGACCTACCAATGGATGCTCGACGCCGCCGGATTCGGCGAAGGACGCGCGCACTCGGTTCCGGGCCTGCCGCTGTCCGTCATAGTCGCAGATCGCAGAAATGAGTAAAGATTAGTTTTACCGCCTCCGTTCGGCCCGTCGATGTGCCAATTCATTCATGGCATACTCTGCATCAGGGAGGTGGTCCGGTGACGGGCCACAGACGGGGGAGGTCGCATTTGCCCGGCGACGATCGGAATTCTCGGCATGACCTGGTCCGGCCGCAGAAAGGGCGACCGGGTCCGCGGCCGGCGGCACCTGCTGACACCACCGCGCAGCCCGGCGGCGCATATTCGTCCGCCGACCTTGGTGTCCGGCTGGCCACCGACTCCTTTGTGCGGCCGTCATTCACACTCGAGCAGATCCGAACCTTTCTCGCGGTGGCCTCGCGTGAGCACGTCACCCATGCGGCCCGCGTTCTGCGGCTGAGCCAGCCGGCGGTCACCCAGCAACTCCAATTGCTCGAACGCGCGCTGGGCGTCCGGCTGCTGGAGCGGGTGGGTCGCAACGTCCGGCTGACCAACGCGGGGGTCGAGGTCGCCGGGGCGTGCCTGCTCGTGATGCGGGCGTTGGAGGGTCTGGAGTCGGTGGTCCACGCGGTCCGCGGGCTCGACCTGGGTACGGTCAGCGTGGGCGCCAGCCCGCTCGCCGCCAGCCATTTCCTCTCGCCGATCATCAGCAGGTTCGCGGTCGCCTACGCGCGCATCGACGTGGTCGTCGCGGTGAGCGAGGCGGCCGAGGTGTGCCAGCAGGTCGCGTCGGGCCAGGTCGAGTGTGGACTGATCGAGGGCTCCTCCGGTCCCGAGGGCAACCTGGTGCACACCCGGGTGGCCACCACCGAGGTGGTGCTCGTGGCACACCCGAGCCATGTCGCGCGGCAGGGCGGCCCGGACGATCCGCTGCGCGATTCGCGGCTGGTGATCTGGGACGGCGGAACGACCAGTGAGTCGATCGCCGAGCGGCTGCTCGGCCCCGCCGCGGACCGGGTTCCCCGGCTCCAGATCGGTAGCGTGGAGGCGGCCCGCACGCTCGTGCTCGGTGCCCCCGGCTTCGTCGCGGCGATGCCGTTCGTCGCGGTACGCGAGGACCTGGAATCGGGCGCGTTGAGCCGGATCTGCGCCCGCTCCGTGGTTCTGCCGATCTTCGCGGTACGCCGCGAGGGCACGGACAGCCCGGCGGTCGAGGCGCTGTGGCAGGCGATGATCCGCTGAGCCGCCCGACGGACCCGCTGAGCTGTCCGGGCGCGGGTTGCGACAGATCGGTAGAGATCTGACGTTGAGCAGATCTTGTGACTGGGGAAGCGGGCGGCGGCCGACGCCAGACCCCACCTTGTTGAACTTGAAGGCCAGGTCGACCCCGGTGGGGGGCCCCGCTCAGGCGCACATCTTCGTGATCGTGCCGGCGTTCAAGGTGATCTGGCAGGTCTGGTAGGGCTCGACCTCGTCCGTGCGGTGGCTCGACATCACGACGGTGGCTCCGTTGTGGACCAGCTCCTTGATCGCGGCGAGCACGATCTTCGCCGAGCCGTCGTCGAGGTGGGCGGTCGGCTCGTCCAGGATGAGCAGCTGCGGTCGGGGCGCCAGCGCCCGGGCGAGCGCGACCCGTTGCCGTTCCCCGCCGGACAGCGCATGCGGGTACGCGCCGGCCTTGTCGCCGATCCCGAGGCGCTCCAACCAGTCCCGGGCCCCGCGGGCGGCGCTGGCCCGGGACTGTCCCGTGGTGCGCAGGGCGAGTGACACGTTGGCCGCCGCGCTGGACGTCTCGAACAGCGCGAGGTCCTGCATCACGGTGCCGGTACGGCGCCAGGCCCGCTGGGCGTCGCGTCTGGACCGGCCCGGCAGCCAGGACCCCATCGCCCACACCCGGCCGGCGGTTGGCGGGCACAGCCCGTTGATGGCCCGCAACAGGGTGGTCTTGCCGGCGCCGCTGGGCCCGGTGAGCACGACCCAGTCGCCGCGACAACAGCTGAACGTCACATCCCGGATGATCGTCGCGTTGCCGATGCAGACCTCCAGGTCGCAGCAGCGGACGTTGACGCACTCCTCAGCCACCGGGCCACACCTCGATGCTGCCCTGGCGCGGCACCGGCGCGGTGGAGGTCGGACCGAACCAATGGTCGTACATGGTGTCGTACTCGCCCGACGCGGCGATGTCCTGGAGCGCGACGTCGACGGCCTGGCGGAGGGTGGAATCGTTCTTGTGCATGGCCACCCCGTCGAGCTTCACCCCGGTGCCACCGGGCACGTTGAGGACGGTCAGGTCCGGATCGTTCTTCGCGTAGTTCGCCAGCACCTCGTAGTCCTCGGTCCAGCCCGCGATGGCGCCCTGCTTCACGGCGGCCAGCGCGGCGTGCTTGTCACCGAACTGCTGGATGCCGTTGTCGGCCGGGAGGCCGTTGCGCGCCAGCCACGCGTTCCAGTTGCCGATCGAGCTGCTGCCCCGGCTGGCGCCGACCTTCTTGCCGACCAGGTCGCGGTACGAGGTGATCTGGCCCTTGCGGACGACGAAGGTCTGAGTGGAGAAGAAGTAGGTCTGGCTGAAGTCGACCTGCTGGCCGCGCTTTCTGGTCTTGCTGATACTCGCCGCCGCCAGGTCGATCTTGTTGTTCTGCAGGAAGCTGATCCGGGTCAGTTCGTCCACCTTCACCAGTTCCAGCTTGACGTTCCACCGCTTGGCGATGGCGTTGGCGATGTCGAGGTCGAACCCGACCCAGGCGCCCTTGTCGTCATAGAAGCTGTGCGGCGGATTGTCCACCCGGGTGCCCACTTTCAGGACACCGGACTTCTTGATCTGATCGAGTCGCGACGGGTCGGCGGTGGTGGCCTTCGCGGTCGAACAACCCGCGAGGACGAGGAGGGCGGCGAGCACACACGCGACGAGGGGTCGGTTTCGGCGGCGGTCCAGTGGTACCGACATGAGATCACATTCCATATCCGGCGAGTCGGGTCTTCGCGAGTGCGAGGATTCGAATGAGCGCGACGACCGTCACCAGGTACAGCGCGGCGGCGGTCACGAGAATGACCATCCATTGTGTACTGTCGGTGCGCTCGCTCAGCAGGCGAGCGACCGTCGTCAACTCGCCGATACCGAGGACGGTCAACGCCCCGGTGTCCTTGAGCAGCGAAATCCAATGTGTACCGAGCGCGTCGAGCGAGCGGCGCAGCGTCCACGGGATCCGGAGGATCAGCCACTCCCGGACCGGCGAGATCGCCATCACCCGCGCCTGGTCGCGCGGTGCCTGAGGGTACGTGGTGAGGTACGCGCGCAGCGTCTCGCCGACGTGCGCCAGCGAGTACAGGGCGAGGGCGGCGAAGCCGGTCGCGGGTAGCGGCAGGCTGGTGAACTGGCCGAGGACGAAGATGAGCAGCAGCAACGGAATCCCGCGCAGCAGCGCCAGCGCGCCCTGCAGCACCAGGGTCAGCCGGGGCGCGCCGGCGCAGGCCGTGGCGTACAGGATGCCGACGACGACCGCGCACCCGCCGGCCGTCACGGCGCTCAGGACGGACAGGGCCAGCCCTCCCGGCCGCTGGTCCGGAAGGCCGATCAACAGGTTGAGGATCATCGCGCCGCCGGGTGGGCGACGCGGGTGGCGGGCAGTCGTAGCCAGTGCTCGAGGCCGCGGCAGGCAGCCCAGATCAGGACGCTGAGCGCCACGTAGCCGGCGATCCCGACCGCGGCGTACCGGCCCACCTCGAACGTCTCGTTGGCCCGCTGCTGCACCCAGCCGAACAGGTCGGCGACCGGAAACAGGGCGGCGAACGCCGTGTTGTGCAGGTGATGGACGAGCCGGGCGCCGGTCGGTGCCAGGGTGCTGGGCGCGGTTTCGCGGGTCAACAACCGCAGCCGTCGAAGCGGGTCCAGGCCGAGCACGATCGACTGCTCCCGCCGGGCCGCGCCGATCGAGCGGTACCCGGTGGCGAAGATGACCGCGAGGTGACCCGTCGAGCCCAGCGCCAGCGCGACCGTGACCGCCCAGGCGACGAGCGCCAGACTGGCCGGCGTACCCGGAAACGGGTCCGGCAGCCAGCCCGGTGCCGGGCGGGTGAACGCGAATATCCCGGCCGACACGACAAGCAGGCTGGTCGGTACGCCTCGGGTCACGGTGATCACCGCGTCCGCCAACGCGCGCGGGGCGCGGTGGCGGTGCAGTGAACCGGCGATCAGCGCCACCGCGATGGACAGGGCGAGAGCGGCGCTCAGCAACCAGATGGTCACGGTCCCGAGCGTCTGGGTGACGACCTGGGGCACCATGGCGGGAGTGTCAGACCCCGCCCGGCGGGTCGGGCGGGGCTGCCTCGCCCGGCGCCCTGGCCGGCTGGCCGGGGTCGGTGTACGCCCAGTCCACGCGGACCCGGATGTCGATGCCCTGCCGGACCGACGAGGTGACGGTGCAGTGCCGCTCGAAGACCTCTTCGCAGCGGCGGGTCCGGCCCGACGACTCGTGCAGTACCGGCCGCAGCACCACATCGACGTGGTCGATGCGCGGTAGACCCTCGGCGCCCAGCGCCACCACGGCGTTCACGTCGGTGCGCAGGTCGACCAGCGGCAGGTGCGCGTGGCGGAGAGTCTCGCGCAGGCTCGCCGACAGGCAGTGCCCGAGGGCCGCGCCGAGCAGCGCGGGCGTGGCCGGCGCCGACGCCTCGCCGACCGGATCGGGTTCGTCGGAGGCGAATTCGTCACCGTGCTTGCGCCCGTCCTCGCTGGCCTGCGAGATGAATCGGTATCCGCTCTCGTGGCGCAGGGCCACCTCGAAGTTGCGTTGTTGTTGGCCACGCATGTCCATAGCTTTGTCTCCCCCGCGATGCCAAATTCAGACACGATGAATCCAGGCACTGACCGATGATGTACGGTGGCCTCCGCGCTGGCCTCAAGGCTGCGTCATGGTCAACAACCCGGGGTTTGTGACCCCTGTCGGACGGCGGCGTCAGCAATGAGCCGCTATCCTTCCGGAATTGATCAGGTACGCTCGGCCATCTTATGAAGGTAATGGGTTGCAACGCAATATATAAGTTTCGGCAATGGGTTTGAAAAGCGCAGGTGATAAACAATTCGATGTGTCCAGAATTAGCCCCTATTCGTTTCGTCCTTGCCGATGTGGTGGAGTGGGCCTAAGGTTCCCCGCGGAGGTGTGAGGGTGCCTGGTGGCCCCCGCGGTCTTCAAAACCGACGTGGCCGAGCACCTCGGCCAGGCGGGTTCGATTCCCGTCCGCCTCCGCCAACCGTCCGCTCAGCCGTCGCCCGGATAGTCAGCCGTCGCCCGGGTAGTCAGCCGTCGCCCGGGTAGATGGCCACCACCCGGGCCCAGGCGCCACTGGCGCCGCTGACCTTGACCGGCAGGGCCAGCACGGTGAAACCCGTCGGTTCAGGCAGGTGGTCCAGGCCGCATACCATCTCGATCTGGGCGAACTCCTTTTCCCGTCCGAGCAGATGCGACTCCCACAGCTGCCGGCGGTCGCCGGCCTTCGCCTCGGCGATCATGACGTCGAACGGCCGGTCGATGCTCCAGGCGTCGATCCCGATCAGTCGTACGCCGCTGTCGACCAGGTACTCCGTGGCGTCGCGGCGCAGGCCGGGGTGCATCCGGTCGTAGCCGGGCGTATCGAAGTGCGCGCTCACACCGGTCCAGATCAGGGGGATGTCGTAGGGCTTCGGCGGCTGCCCGAGCCGTTTGAACTCCGCCTCGAGGTCTGCCCGCCGGATGCTTTCGCCCGGGCCCTTGTGTCGCATGTCGAGCAGCACGCCATCACCCATGCACCAGCGGAACGGAATGTCGTCGACGGTACGGCCGCGGCCGCCGCCGGCTACCGGGCCGTAGTGGTGCGGAGCGTCCAGGTGGGTGCCCGAGTGGGTGGAGAGTTCGACGCGCTCCATGCAGTATCCCTGGCCGTCGGGCCAGTATTCCGGGCCGATGCCGAACGCCGCTCCGGTCATCGCCACGGATTGCTCGGCCGTCACGTACTCGATGTGGTGGCCATTCGGTTGATACGAGCTCGTCGAATTGCTCAAAGCCTGCGACAGGTCATAGACAACGACATTCTTCCCCAGAAGCGGGACAATTTCCGACATGCTTCAACCCCTTGGTATGCGTCGATATCTCCGCAACGATAGCGGTGATGACACCGGCCATTCCTAGGGTCGTCGGGGATATATCGGATCGTCCGGCGGTGGATCACGCGGTGCGCGTCGGTGCCGGCGGACCGCGCCGGACGAGCGGGCGGCCCAGCAGGCCGAGCAGCACCAGGCGGGCGGTACTCGCGCCGGCCGCCAGCGCGAACAACGCCGACGGCCGCTGGCTGGACAACAGCAGGGCGGCACAGCCGGCCAGCAGCAGCAGGTCGCCGGTGCCGGCGGCGATGCCGGCTATCGCGGACGCCCGGCGCGCCATCACGGTGTACGGGCCCAGCCAGCGCGACAGCCGGCCGCTGGACACGACGGTCAGCCCGGTCGCCGCGGCGCCGATCACGATCACCGGGGCGACGAGCACCAGGAGCCAGCGCCACGCGGTGGCGTGCGCGGTACCGAAGAACACCGCCACCAGCCAGCAGAGACCGACCAACGGGCCGGTCACCAGCAGCGTGATGCCGATCCGGCGGGCCCGCCGGGTGCCGAGTTCTCCTCGCAGCTCCCGGGCGATCGTCTCCTCGTCACCGAAGTCGGCTATCGCCGCGCGGGCGGCGGCGACCGGCTCGGTGCCGCCGGCGGTCAGGGTGGCGGTCGCCTCGAGCAGGTCGTCGCGCAGTTCGGCGAGCACGTCGCGGGTCACCGGGCTGCCCATCGGGAGCCGGCGCGCCACGCCTCGCAGGTACTCGTCGACGACCCGGACGGCGGCCGGGTCCGACTCCCCGGTCGGCGCCGCCCGCTGGCCGCTCACGGCGCCTGCGGCCGGAGTGCGGCCGGTCGCTCGGCGAGGAGCACGGCCGACACGGCGACCGCGAAGTCGCGCCACGAGCTGCGGCCCTCGACCAGCGCCGTCCGACCGGCGGCGGTGAGCTCGTACGTGCGACGCTGCCGCCGCTCGCCGACCGTCGTCCATCGGCCGACCACCAGCCCCGCGCGCTCCAGCCGGTACAGGGCGGGGTAGATGGTTCCGGAGGGCAGGTCGAACCGCCCGCCGCTGTCCACCCGCAACGCCTCCCTGATCGCGTACCCGTGGTGGGCGCCGCCGTCCACGGTGGCGAGCAGGAGGGAGTCGAGGTGACCCTTGAGCGCCTCCGCCTTCATGGGTAGCAACCCTACCGCTTGGACGAATCGTCGACTACGGTGTGCGTTAGCTAGCGTTCCTACCTAATGAGCCGCGTACCGGTCACGAGGGGGTCACCGTGCACGTCGACCTGGCAACGAACCTGCTGATCGCCGCGGTGGCGGCAAACGGCCTGCTGAGCGGCGCGAGTGGCGATCAGTCCGTCAAGCAGTTGCCGGCCCGACGGCACATCGGTGTCAGTGCCTACTCCGATTACAGTCGGTCCGCCGACCTGGGCAACGGCATCGCCTGGTACGCCGTGCTGGGCATCGGGACCGCGCTGCTCAGCGTCGTCACCGGCGTCATTGTGCTCGGGCGGGACCCGACCGGGCAGCAGGTCGCGGCGGCGGTGACCCTGATCGTCGCCACCGTCGCACACATGGGTCTGACCGCCGTCGCGGCGCCGACGAACATGTCGCAGCGCCGCCATATCGGCGACGAGGCGGCGCTCACCCGGGTGTTCGACCGGTTCGAGCGGCTGCAGACCGCCCGGTGGGTGTTCAACCTGGCCGCGCTCGGTGCCGCCGGCTGGCTGCTCGTCGCCAGCCTGAGGGCGGCGTGAGCGTGGCCGCCGGAGCGGGGCAGGGTACCGCGTTCTCCTGGCTCCTCTTCGGTCACCTGGTCGGCCTGGCGGTCCTCGGCGCCGGGCTGGGCGCCTACGTCGTCGGCCTGCACCGCCTGACCGCCGCCCGCACCGCCGCCCACCTGCGGGCCGCGTACCCGGCCCTCGGCTGGGGCGAGCGCGCCACGCTGGCCGGCTACGGCCTGCTCATCGCCAGCGGGATCGGTCTGGGCGTCAAGGCTTCCGCGTTCGACGAGGCCTGGCTGCTCACGTCGCTGGCGCTGCTGGTGGCGATCGCCGGCGCCGGGCGGTTTTCCGGCGGCCGGCTCAACCGGCTCCGCAACAGGGTCCCGACCACAATGGAGCCGTCGCAGACCGAGCTCGACGCGCTGCTTCGCGACGCCCACAGCCTCGCCGTCCACCTGCCGGTCGACGCGACGGTACTGGGCATCGTCGAACTGGTCTACCTGATGACGCTGCGGCCGGGTGCGGTGGGAATCGTGGTCTCCCTCGTCATGGGCGCCGTCGTGCTGGCCGGCGCCGCCGTGGCGCTGGGTCGGGCGGTCGCCGGGCCGGCGGTGGCGCGGTGAACGGCGGCACCGCACAGCCGGCGATCGAGGCGCGCGGTCTGACCAAGTCGTACCGCCGGGTGCCCGCACTGGCCGGCATCGACCTGACGGTGCCGGCCGGTACCGTCTTCGGCCTGCTCGGTCCGAACGGCGCGGGCAAGACGACCGCGGTGCGGATCCTGGCCACCCTGCTGGCCCCGGACGCCGGCAGCGCCCGGGTCGCCGGGTACGACGTCGCGCGCGACGGCGCGCGGGTACGCGCCCGGATCGGATTGGCCGGCCAGTACGCCGCGGTCGACGGCTTCGCGACCGGGCGGGAGAATCTCGTCCAGGCGGCGCGCCTGCACCACCTGGGCCGGGGCCCGGCCCGCCGGCGCGCCGAGGATCTGCTCGACCGGTTCGACCTGACCGACGTCGCCGACCGCCGTGCCGACACCTACTCGGGTGGCCTGCGTCGGCGCCTCGACCTCGCGGTCAGTCTGGTCGGCGACCCGTCGGTGCTGTTCCTCGACGAACCGACCACCGGCCTCGATCCGCGCGCCCGGTTCGCGTTGTGGGACGTGGTCGCGGCGCTCGCCAACGCGGGCACCTGCGTCCTGCTGTGCACCCAGTACCTCGAGGAGGCCGACCGGCTGGCGGACCGGGTCGCCGTCCTCGACCGCGGTCGGATCATCGCCGAGGGCAGGCCGGACGACCTGAAGGCCCGCGTCGGCGGCGGTCGGTTGCTCCTGCGGCCGGCCGATCGCGGCGATGCCGGCCGGTTGGCGGCGGCCGTGGCCGGGCTCACCGCCGGCCCGCCGGAGGCGGACCACACCACCGGTGAGGTCGCCTTGGGCGAGGCGGATCCGGCCATGCTGGCCGAGGCGCTGCGCCGCGCCGACGCCGCCGGCGTCGCCCTGGTCGATGTCACGCTCGCCAGGCCCACCCTCGACGATGTCTTCATGTCGCTCACCGAACGCACCACCAGTCCGGTGGGTGGGGCGTCATGATGGCCAACCCCCCGCCCGTCCGCGGCCGGCTGCTGACCGACACCTGGGTGCTGACCGTGCGCAATCTCCGCCGGCACGTACGAAACCCCAGCCAGCTGGCCTACTCGACCGCGCTGCCGGTGATGTGGGTTCTGCTGTTCGTGTACGTGTTCGGCGGGGCCATCCGGGTGCCGGGCGTGAAGTACGTCGACTTC
>JAVHWE010000177.1:0-4392 GCA_032160285.1 Micromonosporaceae bacterium
GAGCCTCAGCCGGCTGCCGGGGTTGCCCGTCGTGGAAACCGCATGTCCGCCGCCGATGATCCACAATCAGTCGACCCGCGAGCAGATGACCTGCGACCAGATGACCCGCGATCGGGCGACTCGCGGACCGGCGGTGACGAACCCGGGGGCGCGGTCATCGACATGGCGGCGTCCCGCGCCCGATGGCGCGACCTCGGCCGGTCGACGCGCCGAGGGGCCGCCCGGTCCGGCGATGTCGAGGAGGACGATTACTGGTCGTACCTGCGTGGTGAGCGTGACACGGCGAGTGGTGAGCGTGGCACGGCAGACGGTGGCGGTTCCGTCCGACGGCTCGAGCGCACCGACCCGCCGGTCGAGGCGCCCGCTCAGCAGTCGCCGCGGGCGTTCACCGGCCAGACGGGCGAGTTCCGACGGGTCTCTCCGGCGGCGCCGGAGCCGACCGCGGATTCACCAGCGTCGGGCGGGGACCGGCCCCGGCAGGTCCCCCGGCAGCTGCGTGGCGGGTCCCCGGACGCGATCGACCGGCCGCCCGATCAGGCTGCGCGCGGTCGGGGCCCGCAGGTGGCGCCGGACTGGCGCGACCTGACGCGGGAACCCGACCGGCCCGGGTCCGGCGATGCGCAGCCGGTCGACCGTTCGGCGCGGGCACGCCCCTCGGACGAGCGGTCCTCGACCGGTTCGCCCGCTGATCGGATGGCGGACGACGCCGGGTCGTCGAACGTGGCCAGCGTGAACTGGGAGCCCGGCTCCGACGGCGGCGGGTTCTGGCCGACCGGTGACGCCGACCTGACCTGGCCGGGCCAGGATCGCGCCGCACCGCCGCCGGAGCCGCCCGAGTGGTCGGTCCGCCGCCGTCGCGGCGCCCGCCAGCCAGAGCTCCCGGCGCAGGGCGAACAACAACCCGCGGACCGGCAGGCGGTGGACGGGTCGGTAGCCTGGGCGACCCCGACGGCCGTTGGCACCGATTCCCCGGCCACGGAAGCGCGCGGAAACCGGTCGTACGCGGCCGCCGATGGCGCGGCGGCCGTCACCGATCCGGATCCCGCATCGTCGACCGAATTCAGGTCACCGGTCGACCAACCCGACCGGGCGCCCTCCTGGCGGTTGGCGCCGCAGACCGACCCGCCGCCGTCCTGGGGGTTGGCGCCGGAGACCGACGCGCCGGCGCCCTGGCGGTTGGCGTCGCAGGCCGAACCGCAGCCGGCGCGGCCGACATCGTGGTTCTCCGAATCCGCGACGGACGCCGCGCCGTCGCTCGCCGCTGACCAGCCCGGCACCGGAGCGGCCACGCAGGCGGCCGAGGCGGCGGCCGTCAACCCCCTCCAACCGCCGGCCTGGCAGGCGCTGCTCCAGTCGGGCCGCCGCGAGCGGGTACGGCCCGGAATCGC
Organism: Micromonosporaceae bacterium; assembly: GCA_032160285.1. GTDB lineage: Bacteria > Actinomycetota > Actinomycetes > Mycobacteriales > Micromonosporaceae > Planosporangium. Next base: position 1,389 of record JAVHWE010000177.1, read on the forward strand.
CCGGCCGGTCACGGTGACCGCGCTCGCCGGCGTGGGCTGGCTCGCGGCGGTCGGATACGGCGTGGCCGCGCTCGATCCGATGTGGAGCGTCGCCGCGTTGGTCATCGGTGTTGTCGGGCTCGCCGTCGCGGTTCGCGGGCATCCGCTGCTCGGCTTGATTCCGGTGCTGGCGGGTGCCGCCGCGTGGGGCATGGCAACCGGCGGGAAGGTCCCGCCGACGTTCCCGGACCTCCCGGGCGACGTGCGGCTGGTCGGCTGGAACGTGCTGTACGCGGTGCCGCTGCTCCTCGCGTACGGCGGTGTGACCTGGGTGGACGCGGTTCGGTACGCCCGGGACCGGGTGGCCGAGGCGATTGGCGGCAGGCGATGGATCGGCGTGGCGGACCTGCCCGACGCCGAACCCAACCTGACCACGATGGAGGCCGTCCCGTCGGCCCGGTTCTTCCAACTCTCTGACGGTTCGTGTCCGCACCTGGTGACGGCCGGCCGTCGGCTGGCGTTGATCCGTGCCACCGTGTGGCCCGGCGGCAGCTACACGTCGACCGACGTCGGCGAGGTGCTGCGCAACGGGCGGGTCTACGCCAACGGCTCCGACGACCTGAACGGCGTGGTCGCCGATGTACGAACCTGGAGTGAGCGGCTGGGCACGGTACCGTGCGTCGAATTCGGCTTCCTGATCGTCCACCCGGCCAGCGGTCGCCCCGGCGACCGCGTCGACGTCGACCTCCCGATCTCGCGGAACGTCCGGGTTGTTCCGGCCGACCGGTTTGTTGCGATCCTCGGTGAGTTCCTCGCGGAGGAGCCCTACCGGCTCGATGTCGACCTCACCGAGCGGCTCGGTGAGTACCTGCCGATCTTCGAACCAGCGGCCGCGAACCCGTAAGCGAACCCGTAACCGGTCACTCGGGTACCAGGCGGTACGCCCCGTCGCTCGCGCTCGTCGCCATCGACGCGTACGCCCGTAGGGCCGCCGACACCACCCGGTCGCGGTGTGCCGGCGTGTACGGGTGATCCCGCTTCTCCTGCGCGACCCGGCGCGTTTCCAGCACGTCGGCGGGGACGTCGAGCACCAGCGACCGGGCCGGGATGTCGATGGAGATGGTGTCACCCTCCTCGACCAGGCCGATCAGGCCACGGCTGGCCGCTTCCGGGGAGATGTGGCCGATCGACAGTCCGGAGGTACCGCCGGAGAACCGGCCGTCGGTGATCAACGCGCAGTCCCGGCCCAGGCCACGGCCCTTGAGGAACGACGTCGGGTACAGCATCTCCTGCATTCCGGGGCCGCCGCGCGGACCCTCGTACCGGATGACCACCACATCGCCGGCGACGATGTCGCCGCGGAGGATGCCCTCGACACAGGCCTCCTGGGACTCGAAGACGCGGGCCGGGCCGTGGAAGATCAGCCGGTCGTCCGGTACCCCGGCGGTCTTGACCACGCAGCCGTCGGGCGCGAGGTTGCCGAACAGGATGGCGAGCCCACCGTCGGCGGAGTAGGCGTGCGCGACGTCGCGGATGCAGCCCTCGGCCGCGTCGGTGTCAAGGCTGGACCAGCGGTTGGCGGTGGAGAACGGCTCGGTCGTGCGCACCCCGCCGGGCGCGGCGTGGAACAGTTCGATGGCCGCCTCGGTGGCGGTGCCGCCGCGCACGTCCCATGCCGACAGCCAGGCGTCCAGCGTCGGTGAGTGGACCGAGTGCACGTCCGCGTGGAGCAGGCCGCCGCGGTGCAGTTCGCCGAGGATGGCCGGGATGCCGCCGGCCCGGTGGACGTCCTCCATGTGGTACTTGGGGGTGTTCGGGGCGACCTTCGACAGGCACGGCACCCGGCGGGAGATCGCGTCGATGTCGGCGACCGGGAAGTCGAGTTCGGCCTCGCGGGCGGCGGCCAGCAGATGCAGCACGGTGTTGGTCGATCCGCCCATCGCGACGTCGAGCGCCACCGCGTTGGAGAACGCCGACCGGGTGGCGATGGCGCGGGGCAGGACCGAGTAGTCGTCGGCGCCGTAGTGGCGGCGGGAAATCTCGACGACCAGCCGGCCGGCCTCCACGAAGAGCTGCCGCCGCAGCTCGTGGGTGGCCAGGGTCGAGCCGTTGCCGGGCAGCGCCAGCCCGATCGCCTCGGTGAGGCAGTTCATCGAGTTGGCCGTGAACATGCCGGAACATGATCCACAGGTGGGGCAGGCGGCCCGTTCGATCTCGCCGAGCTGTTCGTCGGTGACCGACTCGTTGGCCGAGGCGATCATCGCGTCGATCAGGTCGAGTTTCGGATGGACGACGCCGTCGACCGCGAGGGTCTTGCCGGCCTCCATCGGCCCGCCGGACACGAACACGGTGGGGACGTTCAGGCGCAGTGCGGCCATCAGCATGCCGGGCGTGATCTTGTCGCAGTTCGAGATGCAGACCAGCGCGTCCGCGCAGTGCGCGTTCACCATGTACTCGACGGAGTCGGCGATCAGCTCGCGGCTCGGCAGCGAATAGAGCATGCCGCCGTGGCCCATCGCGATGCCGTCGTCGACGGCGATCGTGTTGAATTCCTTCGCCACCCCGCCGGCTGCGGCGACGGCGTCGGCGACCAGGGTACCGACGTTGCGCAGGTGCACGTGCCCGGGTACGAACTGGGTGAAGCTGTTGGCGATCGCGACGATCGGCTTGCCGAAGTCGTCGTCGGTCATGCCGGTGGCCCGCCAGAGGGCGCGCGCGCCGGCCATGTTCCTACCGTGGGTCGAGGTCTTGGACCGCAGTACGGGCATGGCGACAAGCATGCCACGCCCAAAGGGTGGGATCGGTTGACTCAGGCCATGAGATGCGGCAAAGTTAGCCGCGTGTCGACCGGGTCCCGCCGAGTACTTATCACCTAGCGCGCCGACCCGCTGGTCGACGCGCTAGCCCCGTGCATCTCGCACGAGGGCTTTTTTCTTGTCCACGTGCCGATCTCCCAGTGTCCACTCTCGTGAGGCCCACCCGTTCAAGCCGAAGGCGATTCGATGAGCAGACCCACGCCAGAAGT
>JAVHWE010000215.1:0-12782 GCA_032160285.1 Micromonosporaceae bacterium
CAATGTCTTCGCGTGTCCACCGGTGCCCAGCGCGGCGGTCGACACCCGCACGCACCTGACAAGGGGACCGTCATATGGGCTCAGTGGTCAAGAAGCGCCGCAAGCGCATGGCCAAGAAGAAGCACCGTAAGCTGCTGCGCAAGACCCGGGTCCAGCGTCGTCGCCTCGGCAAATGACCTCCGTGCGGTGCGTCGGCGCGTACCTTTGACCTGGTACGTGCCCGCACTCCGCGTTCGGGCCTAGATGGACGTGTCGCCGCACCCGTGTTCTCGCGGCCAGGTGTTGCGCGATCGCGCCCAGCCGGAGGAACCGCGTGATTGACCGGAGCGAGGCGGTCGCGGTCGCCCCGACGGTGGTTCTCGTCACCGGAGTGGCGCGACTGCTCGGCGCGCAGGTGGCCAGCCGGTTGAGCGTCGACCCGCGGGTGGAGCGGGTGATCGGCGTCGATTTCGTCGCACCCACCGGTACGCCGGCCCGGCTGCTCGACGGCGTCGAGGTCCGCCGGATCGACCTGCGCAGTCCGGAGGTCGCGCGCCTGCTCGGTAACGAGGGCGTCCAGGCGGTGGCGCACCTGGCGATCACCACCGCGGTCGATTACCAGTCCAGCGGGCGCGGTGCGACGAAGGAACTCAACGTCATCGGTACCATGCAGTTGCTCGCCGCCTGCCAACAGGCACCCGACCTGCGCCGCCTGGTGATCCGCTCGTCCACCGCGGCGTACGGCGCGTCGTTTCGCGACCCGGCGGTGTTCACCGAGGACACCGAGCCCCGCCAGGCACCCCGCGGTGGGTACGGCCGGGATGTGCTCGACGTCGAAGGCTACGTGCGGGGTTTCCGCCGCCGCTGCCCCCAGGTGAGCGCCACGGTGCTGCGGTTCGCGCCGTTCATCGGCGAGCGGGCGGGCACCCGGCTCAACCGGTACTTCGCGCTCCCGATCGTGCCGACCGTGCTGGGCCGCGACCCGCGCCTGCAGTTCATCCACGTCGACGACGCGCTGGAGGTGCTGCACCGGGCGGTCGTCGAGGAGCACCCCGGTACCTACAACGTGGCCGGTGCCGGGGTGCTGACGCTGTCCCAGGCGATCCGCCGGGCCGGCCGGATCGCTTTTCCGGTCGTGGAGCCGGGCCTGTCGGCGGTGGCCGGTTTCGCGAAGAGCTCCGGTGCGCTCGACTTCTCGCTCGACCAACTCGACCTGTTCGTGCACGGCCGGGTGGTCGACACCTCGCGGCTCGTCGCCGAATTCGGCTTCGAGCCACGGTCGACCGCGGCCGCATTCGACGATTTCATCCGCGGCGCCGGTTACGGACCGGTGCCGCCGGACTCCGTCCGCCACGCCGAAACTGTGATCCTGGAGCGGATCCGGCGGGCACGGGCGGCCATGGAGGGGTATTCGTGACGGTGGAGGGTCCCCGGTCGACACAGCCGGACATCTGGGACCGGCGCGTCGCCGGCGTGCTGGCGCTGCTGCGCGACCGGCTGACCGGTGATTATCCGGTCGATGAGTTCGGGTTCGACCGCCAGCTCACCGAATCGGTGTTCCTGCCGCTGCTGCGTCCGCTGTACCGCTCCTGGTTTCGCATCGAGGCGTACGGCGCCAAGCGGCTGCCCGAGACCGGGCCGGCGCTGATCGTGGCCAACCACTCCGGCACCGTCGCCATCGACGCGGTGATGCTGACCGTCGCCGTGCACGACGAGCACCCGTCGCACCGGTTCCTGCGGCTGCTCGGCGCCGACTTCGTGTTCCGGATGCCCGGCCTGTCCGAGGTGGCCCGCAAGGCCGGCAGCACGCTGGCCTGCAGCCCCGACGCGGAGCGGCTGCTGCGGGCCGGGGAGCTGGTCGGCGTCTTTCCGGAGGGGTTCAAGGGCGTTGGCAAGCCGTTCGCCAACCGGTACAAGCTTCAGCGGTTCGGGCGCGGTGGGTTCGTGTCGGCGGCGCTGCGTACCGGTACCCCGATCGTGCCGGTGTCCATCGTCGGCGCCGAGGAGACCTACCCGTTGCTGGGTAACATCCAGCCGCTCGCCCGCCTGATCGGTACCCCGTACTTCCCGATCACGCCGCTGTTCCCGTGGCTCGGGCCGCTGGGCCTGGTGCCGCTGCCGAGCAAGTGGCTGATCGAGTTCGGCGAGCCGATCTCCACCGTGGGCCGAGCCGACGAGGCGGACGATCCGATGGCCGTGTTCAACCTTGCCGACCAGGTACGCGAGACGATCCAGCAGACCCTGTACCGGTTGTTGGAGCGCCGCCCCGACCCGTGGTCGCCCTGACCTGGGCGCAAAGCCCTACCTCGACAGCAGCGACGCGATGACGTGTCGTTCGTGGGTGCCGCGGCGGCGGCGGGCCAGCGCCACCCCGGCGACCACCGCACCGGCGGCCACGGCCGTGCCCATCGCCGCCGGTACGGCCACCTTGGCCGCCTTGCGACCGGTACGGAAATCGCGGATCTCCCAGCCGCGCCGGCGCGCCTCCGACCGCAGCGCGGCGTCCGGGTTCACCGCCACCGCGTGGCCGACGGCGGACAGCATCGGGATGTCGTTGATCGAGTCGCTGTAGGCCGCGCAGCGAGCCAGGTCGAGCCCTTCCAGGGTGGCCAGTCCGGTGATCGCGGCGGCCTTGGCCGGACCGTGCATCAGGTCACCGACCAGGCGCCCGGTGTAGCGGCCGTCGCGCACCTCGGCGACGGTGCCGACCGCGCCGGTCAGGCCGAGCCGCTGCGCGATGACCCGGCCCAGTTCGACGGGGGCCGCGGTGACCAGCCACACCCGCTGGCCGGCGTCGAGGTGCAGCTGCGCCAGCGCGCGGGTACCCGACCAGATCCGCACGGCCATCAGCTCGTCGAAGATCTCCTGACTGAGCCGTTCGAGATCGTCGACCCGCCAGTCCGCGACGAAGGCCAGCGCGGCGTCCCGGGCCGACGACACGTCACCGGCGTGCTCGGAGGCCATCACCCGGAACCGCAGTTGCTGCAGGCCGAAGCGCAGCAGGTCGCCGGTGGTGAAGTACTTGCGCGCGGCCAGGCCACGGGCCAGGTAATAGATAGACGCACCGCGCATCATCGTGTTGTCGACGTCGAAGAACGCCGCCGCGCCCAGGTCGGTCGGGCGCGTCGGCACGACGTCGACCTCCGCGGCGGCCCAGCCGCCCGTTTCGCCGACAGGTAGACCGGTGGGCTGACCCTCGGTCTTGTCGCCGGGCGCCTGACCTGCCGGGTCGTCGGCCGGGTCACGGGCAGGGTCGGCCAGATCGCCGGTCGGATCGCTGGTCGGATCGCCGACGGGCAACGGCGGTACGGTGGCGTGCGGCCTGCCCCGGAGGATCTGGATCCGGCTCGCCACTGTCGCCCCCTTCCGACCACGGGCGGCCCATCGACCGCCCGCTGTGAGCGTATCCGGCCGGTACCCGGTTGGGGCCGCGGACACGGTAGCCGGCAGGTGCACGGGTCCGGAACTGTGCGCGGCGCGGAAACTGCCGAGGTGGCCGTAGCGGCGGCCCGCGGTCGATGCGTGCGATGGGCAGGCAGCGCGAGGTTGACGCCCGCGCGGAGATCGTCAGTTCGAGGCGCAGGGGTGCGGGGTGGGGCCCAGGTCGTCGGCGCGGACGGTCGTGGCGGTGGGGCAGCGCAGGGCGGCGTGCAGGCCCGATACCCGGTGGGAGATCTGGTCGAGGAGGGCCAGCGAGCTGAGGGTACGGATCCGGGCATCGCCGGTCAGGGTGGCGAGCATGTCGTGGAGGGTGCGTCGCTGGCCACCGGCGAACGCCTCGATAACGTCCAGTGCCGTCGGATCGCGCCGGTCGACGGCGGCGGTCGCGAGCAGCCGTACGCCCTGCCGGGTCTCGCCGTCCATGTCGTCGAGGACACCGGACAGGCTCGGCGCGCCGTTTCGGATGGCCGCCGCCTCATTCATTCTGGTCTTGGCGAAGTCCAGGTACAGCTCGCCACGGCCGGTCTGGGAACTGGCCAGCGCGAGTTGGGCCCGCTCGGTGGAGCGCTTCATTCCGTACAGTGCGTCACCCGGGACGGCGTCGCCACTCGCGGCGGACATTCCCGACACGGTCAGCGTGCCGACCGCCAGCCCGATCACCACCGCCCCACGGGCCCGTCGGCTGCGAAGCGGCGTCCGTCGGGTCTTCGCCCATGAGGCGGTCCGGGCGGCGCCGGCCGACGGGCGCCGGGTGGTGTGCATCACGACGGTCTCGCTGTCGTCGACCGCGGTGACGCCGATGCCGTCGCGTTCGATGGTCGCCATCAGCATGGCGCGCAGCCCGTCGCGGAATTCGGGATCCGCCCGGACGCCGACGTCGATGCCCGCCAGCCGGCTGCCGACCGCTACCAACCCGGCCAGTTCCAGGTCTGATCGGGACCGGACGTGGCGACGGCGAGCGCCACCGGCCTCGTCGAGGAGCTGCGCGAAGCGGTCGGCGCGCCGACCGTCGAAAGCGGCTGTATTCATCGCGGGCACCCCCTTTCGCACGTCACGGCTTCGTGGGGACGGGCGGTCGTACCCCGTCCAACGCCGTTGTACCGGATTCGGTTACGGGCCGGTAGGGCGTGCCGAGTTACGGGTATCCGACATTGCTCACAGTGGTTGGAAGCCGTCGGGGAGTAATCGAGCGAGGGCGCGTACCGCCCGGTACTGGAGGGCCTTGATCGCACCCTCGTTCTTGCCCATCGCCTGCGCGGTCTCGGCCACCGAGAAGCCCTGCAGGAAGCGCAGCACGATGCACTCCTGCTGCTCGGGATTGAGCTGTTTGACGGCCTTGAGCAGTTCGACGTTGGTGATGTGGTCGACGACCGCGCTCTCCGGGCTGCCCTCGGGTCCGCGGTCCTCGCGCTCGGCGTCGAGCACGTCCCCACTGGTCACCTCGAGTCGGTACCGGCCGGATTTGAAGTGGTCGGCGACCAGGTTGCGGGCGATGGTGACCAGCCAGGCGCCCAGGTCGCGGCCCTGCCAGGTGAAGCTGCCGATGCGCTTGAGCGCGCGCAGGAACGTGTCGGCCGCCAGGTCCTCGGCAAGTTGGCGGTTGTCGACCCGGAAGTACACGAACCGGAAGACCGTGTCGAAGTACCGGTCGTAGATTTTTCCGAAGGCCTCCGCGTCGCCGGCCTGGGCGCGTTCGATCAGCGTCCACACCGCGGCCGCCGCGTCGCTCGGGTCGGGCCGGTCCGGGTACCCGGTGGGCGGCTCGCCGCCGGTCCGCGGCTGGACCGTCGGTGCCGGTGGAGTAGTGATGACCACGGTGTCCGGACCGGCCTCGTCGGTGGCGCCGGCGGGCGGGACCCGCCCGGGCGGCGCGGTCCGTCCGGCGACCGGTCGGGCGTTCGAACCGGGGCCGATGCGGGTACCCGGCGCTGCCTCGTTGGGGTGTGGACGCTGTCGGGTACGGGGCAGGCCGCCGCCGTCGGTTCGGGGCACCGGGCCGTCGCCGTGGATCGCGGTGGACATCATCTCCCTGATCAGGCGCAGGCCGTCGGTGAGGGCTACCCGGGCACCGCACACGTCCGGGCTGAGGGCCAGGTCGTAGGCGGTCATCGGGTCCCTCCACGGGGGGACGTGGGTGTGGCGCGTCCGGCGCCCCAGTCCACGCCCAAGAGGTGCTGGTGCGGTGCAAAGTAGGGCACTGCGGCCTCCTCGGGGTGAGGGGTATCAAGTCACTTAAAAGGGGCGACCTGACTTCGCTGACTATAGGGCGCACGTCACCCAGTTGTGGGCATTCCGTTGCACGGGGGACTCAGTATTTCCCGAGCCACCGCACTCTCCGTCGCACACCATGTGCGTTACGCCATCAAGACCCGCCGGACCTCGGAAAAGAGTCAGATCCGGCCCGCCCCGTCGCACACATCGATCACCGTTGCGGCGCGCACAATCACTCAATCGCGCGGCGACCGATCCGTCACCCGGGTGTCGGCGTGTCGGCTTCTGAGCTACCCGAAGGAGTGAAGCGAGATAGGGTCATCGACCGTGCAGGAGATACGCAACGTCGCGGACCTCGTCCGCCGCTCGGCCACGACCGGCCCCGGCGGCGGCGCGTCCGGCGGCGACGACGCCGCCCGGCGACCCGCGCTGCGCTGGCACGACGCGGTTCTGACCTGGGGTGAACTGGACGCGCAGGTCGACGCCGTGGCGACCGTGCTGAGCGGGCTGGTGACGGCGTCGACGGTGGGAACCGTGCCGCCCCGGGTCGCGATCGCCCTGCCCAACGTGCCGGAATTCGCCGCCGCGTACTTCGGCGCGCTGCGGGCCGGGCTCGTCGCGGTACCGGTCAACCCGGCCTACACCGCGCGCGAGCTCAGCCACGTGCTCACCGACAGCGGGGCCGAGGTTCTGGTCGCGACGCCGCCCGTGCTCGCGGCGGTGGCCGGCATCGCCGCGCCGGACCTGCGGTACACGTTCGGACTGGGGCAGCGCGGCGACGACGTCGACGGTACCGCCGCACGCCCGTTCGCCGACCTGCTGGCCGCGTCGGCCGGTCCGGTGCACCCGACGGTGGGCGGCGAGGACCTCGCGGTTGTCCTGTACACCTCCGGAACATCCGGCACGCCCAAGGGCGTGATGCTTTCGCACCGGGCGCTCATCGCCAACCACGCCCAGCTCGCCGAGATCGAACCGCCGCCGCTGACGGCCGACGACGTCGTGCTGCTCACCCTGCCCCTGTTTCACTCGTACGGGTTGAATACCGGGCTGGGTGCTATCGCCTACCACGGCGCCAGCGGCGTCCTGGTCGAGCGCTTCGACCCGGCCGACACGCTGGCCCGAATCCGCCGGCACGAGGTTACCGTCGTCGTCGGGGTACCGCCGATGTTCGTCGCCTGGTCACTGATGGGCGAGCAACTCGCCGCCGGTTTCGCCCGGGTCCGGGTCGCCGTCTCCGGCGCCGCACCGCTCGACGCGGCCACCGCCCGGCGCTTCGCCGAGGTGGTCGGTCGGCCGGTGTCCGAGGGGTACGGGCTCACCGAGACCGCACCGGTACTGACCAGCACGCTCGGCGAGAAGGTGGCGAAGATCGGCTCGATCGGCCGGCCGTTGCCCGGAGTGGAGATCAAACTGGTGGACGCCGGCGGCGCGGTGGTCGGCGAGATCGACGACAGTGGCGTCGACGGTGAGTACGAGTACGCCTCGCCGGACAGCCCCGGCACCGATCCAGGCGTGATCGTCGCCCGTGGACCCAACCTGTTCTCCGGGTACTGGCCGGACGGTCACGACGGGCCGGACGCCGACGGTTGGTGGTCGACCGCCGACGTCGCGTACGCCGACGCCGACGGGGACCTGTTCCTGGTCGACCGGGTCGGTGACCTCATCATCGTCAGCGGGTTCAACGTGTACCCCCGGGAGATCGAAATGGTCCTGGCCGGCCACCCGGCCGTGGTCGAGGCGGCGGCGGTGGGTGTGCCGCACCCGTACACCCAGCAGACGGTCAAGGCGTACGTGGTCCGCCAGCCCGGCGCGGTGATCACCGCCGAGGAGCTGATGGCGTACTGCGAACGCAACCTGGCCCGGTTCAAGTGCCCGACCGCCATCGAGTTCGTACCGGAACTGGCGAAGTCGGCGACTGGCAAGGTTCGCAAGGGGCTGCTCGGTGTCCTCTGAGGAACCGGCGTCGGCTCGGGTTCCGGTGTCCGCTGCGGAGACGCCGACCGCCGGGGTGTCGGCGCGGCCGCGACTGGCGCTGCTCACGCGGCCGGGCTGCCACCTGTGTGACGTCGCCAAGGACGCGATGGCGCGGGTCGAGCGCGAGTCGGGGCAGGCGTGGCGCGAGGTCGACATCAGCGGCGACCCGGAGCTGGAGGCCGAGTACGGCGACCGGATCCCGGTGGTCATCCTCGACGGCAGGGAGCACGGGTACTGGCGCGTCGAGGTCGACCGGCTGCTGCGGGATCTCGGTCGCTGACGGCCCGACCGGGTACCTAAGGTGTTCGGTTGTGGCGCACCTTGTCTGGGACTGGAACGGAACCCTGCTCGACGACCTGTCGCTGGTCGTGGCGGCGACGAACGTGTCGCTCGCGCTCTTCGACGCCCCGCCGATCACCACGGACGAGCATCGGCGGGACTTCCGCCGGCCCATCGCCGACTACTACGGACACGTCCTGGGTCGGCCGATCAGCGTGGCGGAGTTCGCCGAACTCGACCGCGTCTACCACGACGCGTACCGCAGCGGGCTGCTGGACACCGCGCTCACCGCCGACGCGGAGGCCGCGATGCGGGCCTGGCCGGGTACCCAGTCACTGCTGTCGATGTGGTTTCACTCGGAGCTGGTACCGGAGGTGATCCGGCGCGGCCTGCACGGCATGTTCGGGCGCGTCGACGGGCTGCGACCCGGCGTGATCGGCGGCGGCTCCAAGACCGAGCACCTGGTCGCCCACCTCGCCGCGCTCGGCGTCGAGGCGTCGGAGGCGGTACTGGTCGGCGACTCGGTCGACGACGCCGGGGCCGCCGCCGCGGTGGGCGCGGCGTGCGTGCTGTACGGGGGCGGGTTCACCCACCCGGACCGGCTCGCCGAGAGCGGACTGCCGGTGGCGTCGACGCTGCTGGAGGCGGTCACGCTGGCCCGGGTGGCGGTCGGCCCACCCGCGCGGATGGGCTGGTCGGGACGAACGGCGCCGTGATGCGACCGGTCGCGCCACGGACGGTGGGGACCACGGTCCTGTACAAGATCGCGAGTTTGTGCAAGCGTTCACAAACGCTTAGTCTCTAGGCTGTCGAGCCCTGATAGCACAGCCCGACCCGGCTGTGCGCAACGGGCTCCCAGTCGTCCGTCATCCCGGAGTCACATGAGCCAGCAGCGCAACGGGCAAGCCGCCGGTGTTCCCGGTGGGGCGGTCTTTCCGGACCTCCCGGAGGCTACCGTCGCCCGGCTGCCAGAGTACCTCCGTTCGCTGCACCACCTTGCGGAAACCGGGTTTGACACCGTGTCCAGCGAGGGGCTCGCGGCGGCCGCCGGGGTCAACTCGGCCAAGCTCCGCAAGGACCTGTCGCACCTGGGCTCGTACGGTACCCGCGGCGTCGGCTATGACGTGGCACTGCTGATCGCCCAGATCGAGCACGTGCTCGGGCTGACCCAGCGCCGGGGTGTCGCCCTGGTCGGCGTGGGCAACCTCGGCCACGCCCTCGCCGGGTACGCCGGGTTCGGCAATCGGGGATTCCGCATCGTCGCGCTCTTCGACGCCGACGCCCATCGGATCGGCGAGCAGATCAACGGCCTGGCCGTGCGCCACATCGACGACCTGGCGGCGGTGGTGACCGCCGAGGCGATCTCGATCGCGGTCATCGCCACGCCGGTGCACGCGGCGCAGCGGGTGACCGACCTGCTGGTCCGCGCCGGGGTCAGCAGCATCCTCAACTTCGCGCCGTGTGTGCTCAGCGTCCCGGACGGCGTCCACGTGCGGAAAGTGGATCTCGCGATCGAACTGCAGATCCTGTCCTTCCACGAGCACCGTAAGTCGGCGCTGACGACCCTGCCGGTGCACGTCGGCCACGGACGGGCGGCCCTGGCCACGCCCGTGAACGGGGAGGCGGTCGCCACATGAACCTGCTCGTCGTCGGCCTGTCGCACCGCACCGCCGGAGTTCCCCTCCTGGAACGGCTCGCGACCACCCCGGCCCAGACCCCGCACCTGCTCACCCGCCTGCTCGCCCGCGACTACGTGGGTGAGGCGCTCGTGCTGTCCACCTGCAATCGGGTCGAGGTCTACGCGGCGGTGTCCGCGTTCCACGGCGGCCTGGCCGACATCGGGGCGGTGCTCGCCGAGCGGGCCGGTTGCGCGGTCACCGACCTCGCGCCGCACCTGTACGTCAGCTACGACGACGACGCGGTCCGGCACGCCTTCCGCGTCGCCGCCGGCCTCGACTCGATGGTCGTCGGCGAGGCGCAGATCCTCGGCCAGCTCCGCGAGGCGTACGCGCTGGCGACCGAGCACGGGTCCGCGGGCCGGCTGCTGCACGAGATGACCCAGCAGGCGCTGCGCGTCGGCAAGCGGGCACACGCCGAGACCGGCATCGACCGGGCCGGCCAGAGCGTCGTCACCGCGGCGCTCAGCCTGGGCCTGGCCGAGCTGTACGGTCCGGGCACGTCGACGTTCCCGCCGGATACCGGCGCCGGCGCGCTGGTCATCGGCGCGGGGGCGATGGGTGCCCTGGGGTTGGCCACGCTGCGCCGCGCCGGCGCCGGCCGGCTGTTCATCACCAACCGGAGCGCGGCGCGGGCGCGGCGCCTCGCCGACAGTTACGACGCCGAGGCGGTGCCGTTCGACGACCTCGCCTCGATCGTCTCCGCGGTCGACGTGGTGATGTGCGCGACCGCCTCGCCCGGTCCGGTCCTCACCCCGGCCCTGCTGTCCGGCGCGCGCTCCCCGCTCCTGCTGCTCGACCTCGCCGTACCGAGGGACGTGGCCCCCGGCGTGGCCGACCTGCCCGGCGTGGTCCTCGTCGACCTCGAACGGCTCGGCCTGGCCACCGAGGGCGGCACCGGCTCGACCGCGGCCGCGACACCGCTCGGGTTGCCGGCGCACGCCGACGTGCGTGCCGCCGAGGCGATCGTCTCCGCCGAGCTGGAGGTGTTCCGGACCTGGCTGCGCAGCTCAGACGTGGCGCCGACGGTCGCGGCGCTGCGGGCCCGCGCCGACGAGGTGGTCGCCGTCGAGCTGCGCCGGCTCCGCCAGCGGCGGCCCGACCTCACCGACGAGCAACGCGACAGCGTGGCGTACGCGATACACCGGGTCGTGCAGCGGTTGCTGCACCTACCCTCGGTACGGGTACGGCAGCTCGCCGCCGAACCGGGCGGGGAGGCGTACGCCGAGGCGCTGCGGGCTCTGTTCGACCTGGAGATCCCGCGCGACATCGCCCAGATCGACCCGGTGGCCGCGGCCGACGTGACGGTCCAGAGGCCGGAGGCCACACCGTGACCCTGAAACTCGGTACCCGGGGCAGCGCGCTTGCGCTCGCCCAGTCCGGCCTGGTCGCGGACGCGATCCGGGCGGCCACCGGGCGGCCGGTCGAGCTGGTGGAGATCACCACCACCGGCGACGTTTCGAGCGCGCCGATCGCCGGCCTCGGCGTCGGCGTCTTCGTGTCCGCCCTGCGGGACGCGCTGACCGCCAAGGACGTCGACATCGCCGTCCACTCGTACAAGGACCTGCCGACCGCCGCCGCCGACGGGCTGCACATTGCCGCCATCCCGGTCCGCGCCGACCCGCGCGACGCGCTGGTTGCCCGCGACGGGCTGACCCTCAACGGGCTGCCCGACGGTGCCCGCATCGGTACCGGCTCGGTCCGCCGCATCGCCCAGCTGTCGGCGCTGGGTCGCGGCCTGGTCTGCGTACCGATCCGCGGCAACGTCGACACCCGGCTGCGCAAGGTCGCCGACGGCGAGCTGGACGCCGTGGTGCTGGCCCGGGCCGGCCTGGCCCGCCTCGGCCGGGCCGCGGAAGCGACCGAGATCCTCGACCCGATGCTGATGCTGCCCGCCCCCGCCCAGGGCGCGCTGGCGGTGGAGTGCCGGGCCGACGACGGCGAGCTGCTGGAGCTGCTCGCCGTGCTCGACGACCCGGCCACGCGGGCCGCGGTGACCGCCGAGCGTGCCATGCTCGCAAAATTGGAGGCCGGCTGCTCCGCGCCGGTCGCCGCGCTCGCCGAGGTCGCGGAAGGCGACACCGGCCTGGAGATCTACCTGCGCGGTGCGGTGTTCGGTCTGGATGGCCGATTCGGCGTCCGACTGTCGCGCACCGGAACGCTCGCCGAGGCCGAGCGGGTGGGTCGGCTGCTCGCCGACGACCTGCTCGCCGAAGGCGCTGATTCTGTACTGGGAGTACAGCATGACCCGAACCCGTAAGTCCGCCGGCCGCATCGTGTTCGTGGGGGGCGGTCCGGGCGATCCCGGGCTGCTCACCCGGCGCGCGCACGACGCCTTGACCCTGGCCGACCATATCGTTTACGACCGTCACGTCTCCGCGTCGATGCTGGCCGCGATCCGGGCCGACGCCGCGTCGGAGACCGAGTTCTCCCCGGCCGAGGGCGCGCCCGGCGACGTGGCCAAGGTGCTGCTGTCGGCGGCCCGGTCGGGGCTGACCGCGGTGCACCTGGTCGGTGGTGACCCACTGGGCCACGACTCGGTCGTCAAGGAGGTGCAGGCGGTCGCCCGTACCAACGTGCCGTTCGAGGTCATCCCGGGCATCGGTACCGCCGCCGGGGTCGCGACCTACGCCGGTGTGCCGCTGCCCGGGGTGCGGACCGTCGCCGACGTGGAGGACGTCCACGCGCTCGAGTTCGAGCCGGTCGCGGCGGCCCTGGCCCGCGGTTCGTCCTCGGCGCTCGCGGTGGACGCCGGCGACCTCGCCACCGTCCGCGACGGGCTGCTCGCCGTCGGGGTGGATCCGGGCACGCCGGTCGCGGTGACCGGCGAGGGTACCGGCGACACGCAGTACACCACGTCATCCACTGTGGACAGCATGGTCACCGCGGTGATCGGCTTCGCCGGTCGGGTGGTGGTCGCGCTCGGCCCGGGCGTGGCGTACCGGGAGCGGCTGGGCTGGTGGGAGAACCGTCCGCTGTACGGCTGGAAGGTGCTGGTACCGCGGACCAAGGAGCAGGCCGGCGCGATGAGCGAACGGCTGCGCGGGTACGGGGCGATCCCGTGTGAGGTGCCGACGATCGCGGTCGAGCCCCCACGCACCCCGGCCCAGATGGAGCGGGCGATCAAGGGGCTGGTCGACGGCCGGTACGCGTGGGTCGTCTTCACCTCGACGAATGCCGTCCGCGCGGTCTGGGAGAAGTTCGCCGAGCACGGGCTGGACG
>JAVHWE010000235.1:0-4438 GCA_032160285.1 Micromonosporaceae bacterium
ACGGCGGCCGACCACGCCGGGCGGGCGGCAGACTGACGTGATGACGACCCGGACCGCGACGGCCGTGCCGTGACGACCTCCGACCGCAACGACCCCGCGCTGACGACCCGCTACCGCAACGGCCGCGTGTACAGCCCGGACGGCCCGGCGGCGACCGCCCTGATCGTGGCCGACGGCCGGATCGTCTGGCTGGGCGGTGACGCCGCGGCCGCCGGGCGGCCTGCGGACCGGACGGTGGACCTGGCCGGCGGGTGGGTCACGCCGGCGTTCGTCGACGCCCACGTGCACGCCACCGATACCGGCATCACCCTGCTCGGCCTGGACCTGGCCGGCAGCGCCTCCCGGACCGCGGTGCTCGACGCGGTCGCGGCACACGCCGCTGCGCTGGCGGGCGACGCGGTGGTGCTGGGCCACGGCTGGGACGAGTCGGCCTGGACCGACCAGCGGCCGCCGACCGCCCAGGAACTCGCGCGGGCGGGGGCCGGGCGGGCGGTGTACCTGGCGCAGGCGTGCGTGCACTCCGCCGTGGTGTCGCCGCCGCTGCTGGCCCGGGTGCCGCCGGACAGCCCCGGCTACGACAAGGGAGGCTGGCTGCGCCGCGATGCCCACCACGTCGCCCGGAGTCTGGCGCACGGATCGCTCGGCGCGGTCCAGCGTCGCGACGGTCAGCTGGCCGCGCTGCGGCGGGCGGCGTCGCTGGGTATCGCCGCGGTTCACGAGTGCGGCGGCCCGGGAACGTCGTCGGAGCGGGACTTCGTGACGCTGCTCGGCCTACCGGCCGACGGTGGGCTGCCCGCGGTCTCCGGGTACTGGGGTGAGCTGGGCGCGGCGGTGAAGGCACGGGAGTTGGGCGCGGTCGGGGCCGGCGGCGACCTGTACGCCGACGGGGCACTCGGCTCGCGCACGGCGCATCTGCGCGCGCCCTACTCCGACGCCGACGGCGGGTCCGGGCACGGGTACGTGACCACCGGGCAGGTCGCCGACCATGTGGTCGACTGTGTCCGGGTGGGCGTGCAGGCCGGATTCCATGCGATCGGCGACGCGGCGATCAGCACCGTCCTGGACGGGTTCGCGGTGGCCGCCGGCGTGGTCGGGGTGGCGGCGGTGCGGGCCGGCCGGCACCGCGTCGAGCATCTGGAGCTCCTCGACGACCAGCACATGCGGCTGCTGGTCGAGTACGGGGTGACCGCGAGCATGCAGCCGGCGTTCGACCGGCTGTGGGGCGGCGAGCACGCCATGTACGCGCAGCGGTTGGGGGTGCACCGGTCGCTGGCGTCCAATCCGCTCGCGGCCATGGCGTCGGCCGGGGTGGCGTTGGCGTTTGGGTCGGATTCGCCGGTGACGCCGCTGGATCCGTGGGGGTCGGTGCGGGCCGCGGTGACCCACCACAATCCGGCGTCGCGGATCAGCGTGCCGGCGGCGTTCGCCGCACACACCCGCGGTGGCTGGCGGGCCGCGAGCGGCGACACCCCGGGCGGGCCGGATGATCCGACACATCTGGATGGGCGGCTGGTGGCGGGTGCCCCGGCCAGCTTCGCCGTGTGGGACCGACAATTCCACCCGGACGCGGCGGTACCGGTGTGTCTGCGCACGGTCCTGCGCGGTGAGGTGATCTACGACGTGGAGGAGACGTGACAGGCAAGCTCGGGTTGGACGGGTTGACCGTACGCACGGCACGGGAGCTGGCCGCGAGGGCCGGCCGGCCGGTGGTCGACCTGGCCCGCGGTCACACCACGGTGTCGGTGGAGCGGGCCGTGCTGCGTCTGGCCGGGGTGACCGGCGCCGACCACGACGGCATCCCGTGGGTGAACCGGCTGGTCGACGCGGTCGTGGCGGATACCGGCCTGGGGTCGGGGGTGGCGTTGCCGGTGTTCGACGCCCTGATCCGGGAGGGCATGCCCGACCTGACGGTGCTGGCGCAGAAGGTGGCCGCCGGGTCGGTCCGGCTGCGGATACCGGCCGGGCGGGATGCGGTGGCGGCCAAGCGGGCCGCGCGCCGGGCGACGGCCGCCGGGATCAAACGCATCGACCGGCGGCGTACCGAACGCGACCGGCTGATCCGCCGCCACGGCGACCCGAGGCAGCGGCCGTGGATCTACCTGATCGTCGCGACCGGGGACATCCACGAGGACATACCGCAGGCGCAGGCGGCCGCGCGGGCCGGCGCCGACGTCATCGCCGTGATCCGGTCGACCGGGCAGTCGCTGCTGGACTACGTGCCGGAGGGCGCGACCCGGGAGGGCTTCGCCGGCACGTACGCGACGCAGGAGAACTTCCGGCTGATGCGCGCGGCGCTGGACGCGTCGTCGCGGGAGCTGGGTCGCTACGTGCGGCTGACCAACTACGCCAGCGGACTGTGCATGCCGGAGATCGCGGTGCTGGCCGGCCTGGAACGCCTCGACATGATGCTCAACGACTCGATGTACGGGATCCTGTTCCGCGACATCAACCCGGTCCGGACCTTCGTCGACCAGCGGTTCTCCCGGCAGATACACGCCCGCGCCGGGATCATCATCAACACCGGTGAGGACAACTACCTGACCACAGCCGACGCGGTCGACGCGGCGCACACGGTGACCGTGTCGCAGCTGCTCAACGAGTACTTCGCGCACGAGGCGGGGCTGGCGGACTGGCAGCTCGGCCTGGGCCACGCCTTCGAGATCAACCCGGACCTGCCGGAGTCGTTCCGGCTGGAGCTGGCGCACGCGCTACTGGCCCGCGAGCTGTTCCCGGACGCACCCCTGAAGTGGATGCCGCCGACCAAGCACATGACCGGGGACGTGTTCCGGGGCAACCTGCTCGACGGGTTCTTCAACCTTGCCGGCGCGATGACCGGGCAGGGCATCCTGCTGGTGGGGATGATGACCGAGGCGGTGGTCACGCCGTGGCTGTCCGACCGGGACGTGGCGGTGCGCAATGTCCGGTACGTGCTGGGCGCCGCCGGCAACCTGCACGAGGATTTCGTCCCGGCGCCCGGCGGGTTCATCCAGCGGCGGGCCCATCAGGTCCTGGACGAGTCGGTCGAACTGCTGCGGCGGATCGTCGACGGCGACCGCGCCGGTCTGCTCACCGCGATCGCCGACGGTACCTTCGGGATCATGAAGCGACCGCCGGACCGGGGTCGGGGCCTGGCCGGGGTGGCCCGCCACGAGGACGGCTACTTCAACCCGGCGACGGAGATCCTGGAGGCCACGATCCCTGAGGCCGGAATCCCCGGGACCGGAATCCCTGAGTCTGCGATCGTGGCGGAGGCCGGATCATGACCGCCGCCGATATCGTGCGGCCCTACGGCGACACGACCGGTGACGGCATGGTGCAGGTGTCGTTTACGCTGCCGGTCGGCGGCCCGGCCGACACCACGGGCGGTGACAAGCGGGCCGAGGGCGCGGCGCTGCAACTGGCGGCCAAGATGGGCCTGAATCCGGCGATGGTGGTACACGCCCGGCCGATCGGTACCGGTTTCACGTTCTTTGTGGTGTACGGGCGGGTCAAGCATCTGGTCGACCTGTCCGAGGTGGTGGTGGCCGAACGGGAGTTCCCGCTGTTGACGGCGAAGGAGGTCAACGCGCTGATCCGGGCACGGCTGCGGCGCAAGCTCGTCGTCGTCGGCGCGTGCATCGGTACCGACGCGCACACCGTCGGTATCGATGCGATCCTGAACGTGAAGGGCATCGCGGGGGAGAAGGGCCTGGAGTACTACCGGGAGCTGCGGGTGGTGAACCTCGGTGCCCAGGTGTCGATAGCCGATCTGGTCGCCGCGGCCGGGGCGGAGCGGGCCGACGCGGTCCTGGTCAGCCAGGTGGTCACCCAGCGGGACGCGCACCTGGCGAACGTCCGGGCGCTGGCCGCGGCGTTCCCGGCGAGCGGGCGGCCGTTGCTGGTGGTCGGCGGCCCCCGCTTCGACGAGCTGATGGCGGGGGAGTTGGGGGTCGACCAGATCTTCGGGCGCGGGACGACCCCCCGCGAGGTCGCCAGCTATCTGGTACACGCACTGGTCGGCGACGGTGCCATGGGTCGCGGGAGGCGGGTCGGGTGAGCACGGTGACGCATCGGCGGTACGTGCCGCACGGGCACGCGCACTACGCCGGCAACCTGGTCGACGGCGCGTACGCGCTCGGCCTGTTCGGTGACGCGGCGACCGAGCTGTGCATCCGTACCGACGGTGACGAGGGCATGTTCGCGTCCTACTCCGACGTGCAGTTCCGGGCCCCGGTCCGGGGCGGCGACGTGGTGGAGGTGACCGCCACCCTGACCCGGTCCGGCACCCGCAGCCGCACGATCGATTTCGCGTGTACCGTCGTCTGCCGCGGTACCGCCGGGTCCGCGGCGGAGGTCCTGGATCCCCCGATCGTGGCGGTCACCGCGACCGGCACGGTGGTCGTCCCGGCGTGACACGCCGCACGACGCGCGGCAACCGCGGTCGACCGGTTGACAGCGG
>JAVHWE010000261.1:0-2574 GCA_032160285.1 Micromonosporaceae bacterium
GGCGGTGAGGGAAGGTTCGGGTCGTTCTCGCCCCGGTACCTTTCACCGAGGGTCGCGTCGGCCGGGAGACCGCCGCCGTCGCGGGGTGGGGGAATCGGGTCGCCTTCGTGCCATCCCGAGCCCGGGCCGGAGCCGTGCCCGGTACCGCCGCCGCCGAGATCGGGCTCATCGCCGCGCTTGAACGGGTTGGAGCGGGCAAGCTCCTTCAGGGACTCCTTCAACTTCCGGAGAACATCACCGAGCTGGGTCACCAAAGTGCGCAGGCGCCGAAGGCTGTTGAGCAGCGCCCGGACGAAATGCTGGATCTTGTTGACCCACTTCGCTACCAGGCTGCCGACCTGGCCGATGACGATCGGTGTGGCGATGCCGAGAGTCAGGCCCTCCTCGGCGAGCCACTGCGGCAACCGGACCGCGAGGGTACCGACGAATTGTGCGATCAGGTCGCGCACGATGCCACGGACCAGTCCCACCAGCAGGCCGGCGCCCTCCACCGCGTACGAGATCCCGTGCGCCGCCGAGGAGATGCCGTCCAGTGCCGACACGTGGGCACCGGCGTGGGAACGGTAGGCGTCGCCGGAGTCGCCGAACCATGACGCGGTCTGGGCTCGGATCGCGTTCTCGTACTCGTGCTTCGCGTTCAGCGTGAACTTCGAGACGTTTGCCCATGTCGCGGCGTGCGCCGCAACCTCATCGGGGTTGCCGGCGAGCCAATCGAGCGCCTCCTTGAGCGGCCTGACGTGCTCCATCAGCCAGGACACCCCCCACGCGGCCAGTGAACCCAACGGGTCGATGGCCATGCCGAGAATGTCGAGCGATCCGCCGACCGTGCCGAGGGTGCCGTCGACCCAACTGTGGTTGTGGATGCCGTTGGAAATCTGCGCGGCGTCCTCGACCAAACCCAGACCGGCGTACGACGTCGTCGAGTTGCCGGCCTGGGCGACCAGCACGTTACTCACAGCGGCAACTCAACGTGCGGACGGATCTGCGCGCCGGCCGAGCGGATCCGCCGTTCACTGTTCACGTCGGTACCCTCGGTGCTGGCCGCCGCGGCGCGCAGCGCCGTCGCGGTCTCCCGCAGAGACTCCACCGTGCCGATCAGCCCGTCCACCGCGAGACCGAACACGGGACTCAACACGGCCGGCAGGAATTGGCACAACTGGCCGAACGCCTGCGCGTCCATGGTGATCTCGTGCACCGCCGACCGGGCCAGCTCGACGGCGTCCGATACCCGATCGACCGTACCGGCGTGGTCGCGCACCGCCGCGACCGGGAATTGGACCACCCCGCCGTCACCGGCCATCGCGGTCTCCGTCCGCGGGTTGTTCGGCGTCGGCCGGGAACCGCAGCGCGAAGGAGTTGACCACCGCGCGACCGGTCTCGGTGTCCACGCCGACCGTGTCCCGCACCTCGTTCGCGACCCGGGCCGACAGGTCGGCCTGCGCCTTCCGGATGGTCGACATGAGCTGCCGACTCAACTCGGCACCGTCCAGCAGACGCACCCGGTCATCGAATTCCACGTTCTCCACCTGGCCGGACGAGCCCACCGTCACCGTGATCGACCGGTCCGGGTGCTCGGCGAATCCGGTCAGCGCGGCCACCCGGCGCGACAGCTCGGCGGCCCGCCCGGCCTGTCCGGTGACCCCCGCGGTCCAGGAGTCCAGCCACTCCTGCGCGGCATCGATGTCATCAATCACTGGCAACCTCCCCGCCGGTCGACCCCCAGACGGTAGGGAGCCGGCACGAGTTCCGCAACCCCGCTCCGAGCGAGCGTCAATCCGATCCGGTACCCGTTCGGTGCCGTAGGCGCGCCGCAACCCGCAGCGCGGTCGGTGACGTGCGCAGCCGCTCCCGGCCGGCCCGCCACAGCAGCCCGGACGCGGCGGTGGCGTGGCCACGGCCGGCTTCGGGCCGCAGCAGCACGACGCGTCGGCTGTGCCGGGCCCGTGGCTGCCAGCGCAGCTTGCTCTGCTCCTGGCCGCGCAGCAGAGCGAGGGTGGTGGCACCCGTCTCGCGGCCCAGGTCGAGCCCGGACCGGATCATCAGCGAGCCGATGTCGAGCCTGGCCTTCAAGGCCGGTGCGACGCCGTACAGGTAGCCACCGACGGTCTGGTCGGTGAGCAGGAACAGCGACGCCGCGCCGACCGTACCGTCGATCATGTATCGGGTCACCGCGGCCCGGCCGGCCGGCGCCAGGTGGCGCACGGCGGCGCTGAGATGGTCGCGGAAACCGGCGGTGAGGTGCAGGGTGTTCACCGGGCGGCCGGCCCACTGCCGCGCGTGCAGGTCCAGCAGTTCGGCCACGGCCCGGGTCAACGGCTCCGGCTCGGCGGGGACGGTCACCACCCGGATGCCGAGTTCGTTCACCCGGCGGGCCTGGCGGCGAAGGTACTGTCGGTGTTTAGGCGTCAGTGGTGCGAGCAACGCCTCCGGGTCGCACACCGGCAGCTCCAGACAGGTCGACGCCGGTCTGGACACGAACTGGCCCGGCCACACCCCGGCAAGCCGCCAGGCGGCGGCGCCGGGGCCGACCTCCGGCAGATCGATGACGTCCCAGTCGGGGAGGCTCAACAGGCC
>JAVHWE010000274.1:0-18228 GCA_032160285.1 Micromonosporaceae bacterium
CCACCGGACCGGCCCCGTCTGCCGGCGTGAACGCCACCGTCCGGCCGCTCTGCCGGTACCGCGCACCCCGCCCCCCGGTGACGACCTGACCGGGCAGCGGCAACGTGATCGTGACGGTCCAATCGTCGACGCCGACATCGCCGACGTTGCGAACCGTCACCTCGCCCCGGTAGCCGCCGGGCGCGCTGGACACGGTGCGGTACGACCCGACGAGGACCGCCGGGCCGGATCCGCCGGGCCCCGCGGCGAACCCGGGCGGTGGCTGTGCAGCGCCACCGACCTGAGGTCTGGTCGCCTCGGCCTGACGCCACGCCACGATCCGCGGCGATACGACGGCGAGCGTCGCCAACGCGGCCACCACCATGATCATGATCGCGGTACGGTGTCGACCGATCAGCCGCCCGATGCCGGCCGACCTGCCACGGGCCGCCCTGCCGTCGGTGATCGATCGTACCGACACCAACCGACGAATCGACCGTGTGCTCCCGCCGCCGCGATAGGGCACCGCGAGCGAACGGTGCCGCGTGCCGGCAGGCTTCGCGGTGGGCCAGGCCGACCCCGGCGGGGCGGCCACCCGGCCAATGGCGGCCCTCGCGATACCGGCGACGCCACGGGCCCGGGACAAGACAACGCCGCCGGTTCCGGCACGACCAACACCACGAGGCCCCGGATGAGCAACACCCCGCGGCCCCGGGTGAGCAACACCGCGAGGCCCGGATTGAGTAACGGCGCGAACCCCGGAACCGGCAACGCCGCGAGCCCCGGAAGGAGCAGTACCGCGGGCCCCGGAAACCGCAACACCGTGGGTACCGGACGAAGCGACCCGGCGAGCCCCGGAATGCGCGTCGCCACGGGCCTCGGAATGCACACCGCCGCGGATGCTCGAATGTGCTCCGCCGCGCTTCCCGGCAGAAGCGACACCGCCGCCGGTCGGGGTGGGGCCGGCGGCGCGTACCAGGTCGAAGCGGCGGATCCGCCGGCCGGGGAAACCCCGGTCGTTACGCCGGCCGGTCGACAGCCGCGACGGGGCGCGGGCATTGCCGGGTGACGGTACCTTCGCCGCGATCGCCACGGTGGGCTCCTGACCGGCGAGGCGGTCGAGTTCGCGGGGCAACCGCTCGCCGAACAGCCGACCGTACGTGGTGCGAAGCACCAGACGCCGCAGTGTCCCGCGCCGCCCGAGGAAACCTCGCTGTACGAAGGTGAGGCGGCAGCCACCCGCGACCGGGGCGAGTGTGACGACGACCCGTACCTGAAGGTCCTCGCCCTGCCAACGCATCACCAATGTGGTCGGTGCCGTGGTGTCGATGATGTCGACGTCGACCGGGCCGTGAAATCCGTCGAGCCGGTCCGGGTGCAGGCGTAGCCGCGTACGGTCGGCCGGGTCCCGTTCGGTCGGCAGGAACCATCCGTCGAACTCCCGGGGATCGGTCAGTGCCAGCCATACCCGCTCACACGGGTAGTCGAGGTCGACATCAAACCTTATCTCCGTCACCGAATCGACTATATGGCGATACCGGGGTGATTCGGCAGTACCCGAATGGTGGGCGTATCGGCGTCAGCGCATGCCCTTGCCGCGCCGGCCGACGACGCGCTGCATCTCCCGTTCGGCGTCCCGCTTGGCGAGGTCCTGCCGCTTGTCGTAGGTTCGCTTACCGCGCGCCAGGCCCAATTCGACCTTGGCCCACCCATCGGAGAAATACACCGACAGCGGCACCAGGGTGAGACCACTCTCCTGCAGCTTTCCGATGAGCCGGGAAATCTCCATGCGCCGGAGCAGCAACTTGCGTACCCGCCGGGGTTCGTGGTTGGTCCAGGTGCCCTGCGTGTACTCGGGGATGTGCATCCCGTGCAGGTAGATCTCGCCGTCCTTGACCTGGCCGAACGCGTCCACCAGGGACGCCCGGCCCGACCGCAGGGATTTGACCTCGGTACCGGTCAGCGCCATGCCGGCCTCGAACGTGTCGAGAATCGCGTAGTCGTGATACGCCTTGCGGTTGGACGCGACAACCTTGCGACCCTTCTCGCGCGGCATCGCTGCACCTTCCGTCGCTCGCTGGGAATCTGCGCTCGGAGAACGGGGCAATGCTACCCAGCGGGTGGACCGACCGCGACCGGGATCAACCGCCTCAGCAGAAGCAGGAGGGCAGCCAGCTGAGCGGCTGTACCGGTACCCCGTTGCGCCGTACCTCGAAGTGGAGGTGGGAGCCGGTGGACGCACCGGTCGAGCCGACGTTGCCGATGACCTGCCCCCTGGCGACGTACTGCCCGACCGATACGAAGCTCGCGGACTGGTGGCCGTAGCAGGTGGACAGGTCGTCACCCTGGTAGGAGCCGTGCGAGATGCAGGTGTACCGACCGTACCCGCCTGACCAGCCGGCGTGCACCACCCGCCCGCTGCCGGCGGCGTGGATCGGCTGCCCGGACGGCGCGGCGATGTCGACCCCGGCGTGCAGCTGCCACACCTTGTAGAACGGGTCGTAGCGATTGCCGAAGTCGCTGGACTTCCAACCACTCGTCGGTAACAGGAAGAACGCTCCACCGCCGACCGGTCCCGCGGCGACCATGCGCCCGGCGCCGTTCGCCGGCCCGGCGGCGGACCGCAATTCGGCGGCGATCCGGTCGCTCTCGGCCGACAGCTCCCGGTAGCGTTCCAGGACCTCGCCGCGATGCTGGTCGGCCTCGGCCAGCGCCCGTTGGCGCTGCCCGATCAGGTTCTGCAGGTCGGTCGCCGCCCGTTCGGCCGCGGCTACGGCGTCGCGGGTGGACGCGAGCGCACGCTGCGCCGCGGCCCGGGCCGCGTCGGCCCGTTGCCGGGCGGCCTCGGCGGCGTTCGCGCCCACCTTGGCGTCCATCCGGGCGACGGTCAACGCGTCGAGGGCCCGCCGCTGCGCGGCGGCGATCTGGCCGAGGTAGCCGACGCGGGTCACGAACTCACTCGGCGAGCCGGATTCGAGGATCGAGTTGATTTTCATGAACCCGCTGCCCTCGTACGCCCGCGTCACGAACTCCCGGACGTGCTGGCGACTCCGCTCGACCCGGGCGGCGGCGGCGGCGTACCGGGTTGTCGCCGCGGTGCTGGCGACCTGCGCGGCGGCGGCGTCGCGGTCGGCCTGGCGCGCTGCCACCTGAGCCGCGGCGACCTTGCCCCGCGCGTCGGCGACGGCGTTGCGGGCGGCCGGTAGCTGGGCATTGGCCTGTGCGTACCGCCCCGCCGCCTGCTGAGCCAGGTCGGTAGCCGCCTCCAGGGTGGCCTGGGTACGGGCGAGCTCGGCGTCCACCCGGCGCTTGTCGTCCCCGTTGTCTGCCCGGGCCGGGGCGGCGGCGGTGAGCACGGTTATCGCGGTGAACGCGGTGATCACGCGCACCGTGATGCCCCGACGGCGCACCCGAGTCGTGTCCACGAAACCCTCCAGTAATACCCGAGGGCCACCGTACTCCACGATTTATGACGAAAACGGCATCTCGCCTAAACCGCGTCAAGGCGCGTCGCCGTCAAACCCGGACGTAGAACCGCAGCGTGATCCAGCCGGTGATCGCGTTGACCACCGCGCCGACGGCCGCCAGTAGCGGCAACATCAACCAGATGTTGCGCCAGGGTACCGGCGTGAGCAGGTTGGCCAGCGACTTGAGCGAGCCGTCGATCAGGAAGAACTTCGCGGCCACCAGCATGGCGAAGGCGATCAGCGCACCGACCAGTCCGGCGAAGACCGCCTCCAGGACGAACGGGGCCTGGATGAACCAGTTCGAGGCGCCGACAAGCTTCATCACCGCCACTTCCCGCCGTTTGCTGTACGCGGCGACCTGGATCGTGTTGGCGACCAGCAGCAGCGCGGCGAGCCCCTGCACGATGGCGACGATCAACGCCAGATGCTGTATCGACCCGAGGATGCCGAACAGCCGTTCGAGCAGTTTGCGCTGGTCGACGATCTCACCGATGCCGTCCCGACCCTTGTACTTGTCGGAGATCGACTGGAACTGCTCCGCATTGCGCAGCTTGACCCGGAACGACTCCGGTAGCGAGTCCGGCTTGGTGGCGTTGACCAGGTCGGGCGCGTCCTTGAACTGGGTCTTGAACCGCTGCCACGCGACGTCGCGGCTCTCGTAGATGACGTTCTGGACCAGTGGATCACCGGTCAGATCGGTCCTCAGCGCGTTGCGCTGCTGGTCCGTGACGTCGGTCTTCAGGAAGATCGCGACTTCGAGCTTGCCGTAGAAGAACGTCTTCATGCTGTCGACCTGCATGTACAGCAGCAGGCTCGCACCCAGCATGGTCAGCGACACCGCCATGGTGATCATCATGGCGATCGTCATCGTCACGTTGCGCCACAGCCCGGTGAGGACCTCGGACAGGACGTATTTCGCGCGCATCGGGTGGGGTTCCTTCCCAGTTGTTACGCGTTCGGCCGGCTTCGACTACTGGTGCGGTGGCTCAGCCGTAGACTCCACG
Organism: Micromonosporaceae bacterium; assembly: GCA_032160285.1. Lineage (GTDB taxonomy): Bacteria > Actinomycetota > Actinomycetes > Mycobacteriales > Micromonosporaceae > Planosporangium. The sequence goes on from JAVHWE010000274.1 coordinate 4,451, forward strand.
CGCCTGGTCTCGAACGATGTGGCCGCTCTCAATCTCTACGACTCGCCGTCGCATCTGGTTCACGATGTTCGAATCGTGGGTCACCATGACCACCGTCGTGCCGGTCCGGTTGATCCGGTCCAGCAACCGCATGATCTCGATGGACGTGTCGGGGTCGAGGTTGCCGGTCGGTTCGTCGGCCAGCAAGATCAACGGTCGGTTGACGAACGCCCGCGCCACCGCGACGCGCTGCTGCTCGCCGCCGGAGAGCTCGTGCGGGTACCGGTGCTCCTTGCCGCCCAGGCCGACGAGCTCCAGCACCTCGGGTACGACGCGCCGAGCCACGCCCTTGGACTTGCCGATCACCTCCAGCGCGAACGCCACGTTTTCGTACGCGGTGCGGTTGGGCAGCAGCCGGAAGTCCTGGAACACGCATCCGATCGAGCGCCGGAAGCTCGGGATCTTCCACGACCGCATGGTGGTGACGTCCTTCTCGTTGACGTACACCTTGCCGGCGGTGGGTGCGACCTCGTGCAGCAGGAGCTTGATCATTGTCGACTTGCCGGAACCGGACGGACCGATGAAGAAGACGAAGTCGCCCTTCTCAATCGACACCGAGACATCGTCCAGCGAGGGCTTGGACGCCTTGGGGTACGTCTTCGTCACATGCTCAAGCTGAATCACGGGTCGTGAGTCTACGCGGCGTTACTGAAAGACCAAATCCATGAGCCCAGGACGGCGCGCTTTGCCCTGAAAGGCGGTACCGACGGAGGACCACACATCTCGACCAGGCAACGGGTCGACCGCAGGGCGTGAGGGAACCCGGTGCGGCGGGATCAGTTCCCGACCGCGGCGGCGGCGATCTCGCGCTGCTTACGCCAGCGGACGCCCGCCTCGACGAAGCCGTCGAGGTCGCCGTCGAACACCGCCGACGGGTTGCCGGTCTCGTGCTCGGTACGCAAATCTTTCACCATCTGGTACGGGTGCAGAACGTAGGAGCGCATCTGATCGCCCCAGGAGCCGGCCACGTCGCCACGCAGCGCGTCCAGCGTCGCCGCCTCTTCGGCCCGCTTGACGGCGAGCAGTTTGGACTTGAGCACCGCCATCGCGGTGGCCTTGTTCTGCAGCTGGGAGCGCTCGTTCTGGCAGGAGACGACGATCCCGGTCGGCAGGTGGGTGAGCCGAACCGCCGAGTCGGTCGTGTTGACGCCCTGGCCACCGGGGCCGCTGGACCGGTACACGTCCACGCGCAGGTCGTCCTCGGGGATCTCGATCTCGTCGGTCTGTTCGACCACCGGCACGACCTCGACGGCGGCGAAGCTGGTCTGGCGGCGGCCCTGGTTGTCGAACGGGCTGATCCGAACCAGCCGGTGGGTACCGGACTCGACCGACAGCGTCCCGTACGCGTACGGCGCCTTGACCGTGAAGGTCGCCGACTTGAGCCCCGCCTCCTCGGCGTAGGAGGTGTCGTAGACCTCGGTCGGGTACCCGTGGCGCTCCGCCCACCGCAGGTACATCCGCAGCAGCATCTCGGCGAAGTCGGCGGCGTCCACGCCGCCGGCCCCGGACCGGATCGTCACCACCGCCTCGCGGGAGTCGTACGGACCCGACAGCAGGGTGCGAATCTCCAGCTCGTCGATCGACTTGCGCAGCCCGGTGATTTCGGTACCGACCTCGGCGAGCGACGACTCGTCGGCCTCGGATTCGGCCAGCTCCAGCAGCACCCGGGCGTCGTCGAGCCGGGCCCGCAGCCGGTCCAGCCGGTTGATCTCACCCTGCGCGTACGCCAGCCGGGACGTGATCTGCTGGGCCCGCGTCTGGTCGTCCCAGAGATCGGGCTCGGAGGCCTGCCGCTCCAGCTCGTCCTTGTCGCGGTGCAGCCGGCCGACGTCGAGCACGTTCTCGATATTGCGGAGGGTGGCGTCGAGCTGCTTGAGGGCGTCGGCGAAGTCGGCAGCGGTCACGCGGTCAAGCGTAGTCCGTTACCGCGTCGGCGCGGTCTTCAGCCAGGACAGCGCGGCCCGGTGGTAGCCGACCGCGAACTCCAGCGCGGCCGGGGCGAAGTCCTCGCCCGTCTTCTTGGCCTCCCGGACCTGTTCGCGCACCTCGGCCAGGGCCGCGGTGTGGTAGGTGGTGGCCTGCTCATACAGCTCGCGCAGTTGGGCCGCGGACTGGTGGTGGCCGAAGGCCACCCGCAGCGCGACCGGGTTGCGCAGCGCCTCCCGCCCGGCGGGCTCACCGAGCCAGCGCGCGAATGCCCGCTTGCCGGCCGGGGTGATCGCGTACGGCTGGCTGGAGCGCGCTCCGGGCTTGCCGAGTTTGACATAACCGAGATCGGCCAGCGCGGGGAGTTCCCGATAAACCTGACTACGGGTCATCGACCAGTAGGCTCCCAGTTGACGCCCCGCGGCGGCCATCAGTTGACCGCCGGTCATCGGGCCTTCGTGCAGCAGCCCGAGCAGGGCTGCGGCTGTCGCGTTGAGACCGGATTCCGCCATGCCCTCCACGCTCCCATTTCTTTGGCTACGCGTCCAGGATTTGGGGCAATCCACAAAGAACAGTCGTAGCCGGACAGTCGCGTTAGGACCAATCTTGCCGAATCTACTGACGAACGGGGTGATCTGCTGTCACAATCCCCGTCGAAACATCCGGCACCGGCGAGCGGGGACACCGCCGGGAGAGCGCAAGGGGCCAGCCCCTTGACAGGCCGGCAGACCCATCCTACGGTACGAGGCATTTGTTAGTCAAATTGCTTTTTGGTTGGAGCCCCCGTGTCCCGCCTTGCCGGCTCATCGAAGCTACTCCGAGCAATGAACGAAAGTGCCGCACTCGCACATCTCCTCGACCGCGGCCAGCTGACCCGCGCCGACCTCCGCGACCTGACCGGCCTGTCCAAGCCGACGATTTCCGAGGCGCTGCGCCGGCTCACCGACGCCGGTCTGGCCAACGTGGTCGGTCACATCAGCGGCGGTCCCGGCCCGAACGCCGAGGTCTACGCGGCCAACGCCGACGCCGCATACGCGGTCGCCGTCTCCGTACGCGACAGCCGCGGCGGCGACATCCCTTCGCTGACCGCCGCGATCTGCGACCTGTCCGGGCAGGTACGCGGGCGAGCCGCGACGGCGGCGGACTTCCGCAGCACCGACCCGGTCGACGCCGTCATCGCGCTGGTCGAGAAGGTACGCGGGCAGGCCGGCGCGCCGGCCGGGCGGCTGCTCCACGTCCAACTCGCCGTCGCCGCCTCGTACGACCCGAGGACCGGGTCGATCCACCACGTCGGCGTCACCGGCTGGAACCGTCCCGGCCTGGTCGGCGCGATCCGCGACGAACTCGGTACCCGGGTCAGCGTCGACAACGACGTCAACCTCGCGGCCGTCGCCGAACGGCGTCGCGGCGTCGCCCGCGACGCCGACGGCTTCGCCCTGCTGTGGCTCGGCGAGAAGGGCCTCGGGCTCGCCATCGACCTCGGCGGCGCACTGCTGCGCGGCGCCCGCGGCGGAGCGGGCGAGATCGGGTACATGCCGCTGTTCGTTCCCGACACCCGCGAACGCCGGATTAACCTCCAGGACATGGTCGGCGGGCCGGCGGTGCTGGCCCTCGCCGCCGCGCACGGCTTCACCGGACGTACGTCCGCCGAGGCGGTGACGGCGGCCGCCGCGTCGGCGGAGTCGGCCGCCTTCTTCGCCGCCCTCGCCGACCGGGTCGCCGTGGGGCTGGCGGCGGTGGTAGCGGTTCTCGACCCCCCGATGGTCGTCCTGGCCGGACAGGTGGCGCAGGCCGGTGGCCGGGTGCTGCGGGATGCCGTGGCCGCGGCGATGGTCCGTCTGGAACCGCTGGAAACCACCATCGTCGTCACCTCGATCGACGACGACGCGGTACTGCTCGGCGCGCTCGATGCCGGGCTGGCCGCCGTCCGCGACGGGCTCATCGCGTCCGTGCACACCGGCACCGCCACCTCCGTACCCACCGGCACGTTCGTGCCGACCGGCAGGTCGGTGCCGACCGGCGCGTCCGTGCACACCGGCGGCTAGCCGATGACGATGAGCCCGGCGACGCTGCTGGCCGTCGACGGCGGCAACTCCAAGACCGACGTCGTGCTCGCCACCGCCACCGGCGACGTACTCGCATATGTACGCGGGCCGGGCTCGTCGCCACACCGTCTCGGCGTCACGGGGTCGATGCGGATGATCGACAATCTGATCGACGACGCCCGGTCCGCCGCCGCCGTGCCGACCGCCACCCGGATCGACCAGATCTCGGTGTACCTGGCCGGGGCCGACCTGCCCATCGAGGTCGAACGCCTGCACACCGCCGTGACCGCGATGATGTGGGCACGCGCCGCCACGGTCGACAACGACACCTTCGCCATGCTGCGGGCCGGTACCGCGATGCCGGACGCGGTGGCCATCGGCTGCGGCGCCGGGACCAACTGCGTGGCCCGGGCCGCGGACGGCCGGACGGCCCGGTTCCCGGCGCTCGGCGAGATCTCCGGGGACTGGGGCGGCGGCCACCACCTCGCCCAGCTCGCGCTGTGGCACGCGGCCCGGGGCGAGGACGGCCGGGGCACCCCGACCGCCCTGTCGGCGGCGGTCGCCCGACATTTCAAGCGGCCCACCGTGGCGAGCGTCAGCGGCGGACTGCACCTCGGCGAAATCATGACCGAGCGCGTGTACGAGTTGAGCCCGGTCCTGTTCGCGGTAGCGGCGGCCGGCGACGACGTCGCGTCCGCGGTCGTCAGTCGACAGGTCGACGAGGTACTCGCCATGCACCGGGTCACCGCCGACAAGCTGCACCTGCGCGCCGCACCGCACGCCGTGGTCCTCGGCGGTGGCGTGCTCCGGGCCCGCCACCCGCAGCTGCACGAACCGGTGATCGCCGGCATCCTGACCTACGCCCCACCCGCCACGATCACGGTACTGACCGATCCCCCGGTCGTCGGTGCCGCGCTGCTGGCGCTGGACGCGCTCGGTGCCGGGGCGGCGGCCGGGGCCGCGCTGCGCGCCGCCCTGCGCCGGGCGCGTCTGGACGCCCGCCGGGCTACCCCATGTGCGGATACGTGTGGTCGGTCGGCGGGACGAACGTCTCCTTGATCGTCCGCGGGGACGTCCAGCGCAGTAGGTTGTGCCAGGAACCGGCCTTGTCGTTGGTACCGCTGGCCCGTGCGCCGCCGAACGGCTGCTGCCCGACCACGGCGCCGGTCGGCTTGTCGTTGACGTAGAAGTTTCCGGCCGCGAACCGCAGCGTGCGCGACGCCCAGTCGATGACGGCGCGGTCGGTGGCGAAGATCGACCCGGTCAACGCGTACGGCGCCACCGACTCGGCCTGGCGCACCACGTCGGCGAAGTCGCCGTCGTCGAAGACGTACACGCCGAGGATCGGGCCGAAGTACTCCGTGGTGAACACCTCGTGCCCGGGGTCGGTGCACTCGACGATCGTGGGGCGCACGAAGTATCCGACCGAATCGTCGGCGGTACCGCCGGCGAGCACGGTGCACGAGGCGGTGTTCTTGATCCGGTCGAGGGCGGCCGCGTTGCGGTCGAACGACCGCCGGTCGATCACCGCGCCGCCGAAGTTGGCGAGGTCGGCCACATCCCCGTACGTCAGCAACTCGGCGACCGTGGCGAGCTGGTCGCGCAGGCCGGCCCGCCACAGCGACGCCGGCAGGTATGCCCGCGAGGCAGCCGAGCACTTCTGCCCCTGGTACTCGAACGCGCCCCGGATCAGCGCCGTCGCCAGGCCGGCCGGCTCGGCGGACGGATGCGCGATCACGAAATCCTTGCCGCCGGTCTCGCCGACCAGCCGCGGGTACGTGCGGTACCCGGCGATGTTCTCGCCGACGGTCCGGGTCAGGTACTGGAAGACCGCGGTCGAACCGGTGAAGTGGATCCCGGCCAGATCGGGATCGGCGAGCGCCACCGTGGACACCGCCACGCCGTCGCCGGTCAGCATGTTGATCACACCGGCCGGCAGCCCGGCCGCCTCCAGCAGACGCATCGTGAAATGGGCCGCGAGCTGCTGGGTCGGGGCCGGCTTCCACACCACGGTATTGCCCATCAGCGCCGGTGCGGTCGGCAGGTTGCCGGCGATGGCGGTGAAGTTGAACGGCGTGATCGCGTAGACGAAGCCCTCCAGCGGGCGATGGTCGAAGCGGTTCCAGACACCGGGCGACGATCGTGGCTGGTCGGCCTGGATCTGTTCACCGAACACGACGTTGTACCGCAGGAAATCGATCAGTTCGCAGGCGGCGTCGATCTCGGCCTGGGCGACGCTTTTGGACTGGCCGAGCATGGTCGCGGCGTTGAGGGTGTCCCGCCACGGGCCGGCGAGCAGGTCGGCGGCGCGCAGGAAGACCGCGGCGCGCTCGGTGTACGGCAGGTCGCGCCACCCGGGTGCGGCCCGCTTCGCCGCCGAGATCGCCGCCGCCGCGTCGGCCCCGGTCGCGTGGTGGGATACGCCGAGGACGTGGGCGTGCCGGTGCGGGGCCACCACGTCGATCGGCTCACCGGCGCCCATGCGCTCGCGGCCGTCCACGGTCATCGTGAGCTCGACCCGGTCGTCGGCGAGTTCGGCGAGCCGCCCCACGAGACTGGCCCGCTCCGGGCTGTCGGGCGCATAGCCCCGCGCCGGCTCGTTGCGTGGTGCTCCAACCGCGAAACCCGCATCCATGGCACACGCTCCCTGCGTTCGACGACCGCCCCGGCATTGCTCCCGCCCGTCGTGGCGAGCCCGAAGCCATCGTGACACGCGGACGGCCACGCCGGCCGCGTACCCTGGCCGGTGGCCCACCGGTGAGGGGAACGCTGACGATGACCGCCGAGACCGATCCCGGCGTCGGGACGCCGACCGCCGCGCCAGCCGCCGGCCGGGCGGTAGGCGCCGCGGCGGCCGGCCCGACGGCGCGTGCCGTGGCCCCCGACGCACGGTGGCCGGTGTACCTGCTCGCCGGGATCGCAGTCGGTTGGCTGATCGCCGTGCTGTGGTCGGCCCACGCGACCATCACCGGCTTCGGTGACCGCCTCGGCGCTGGCACGGACGACGGCATCGACCGGGGGGCGCTGACGCTCAGCCGGGCCGCGCTGGCGCTGCCGAGCGTGGTCACGGCCAGCCTCGTCGCCGGGGTCGCGGTCGGCCTTGCCGCCATCGGGCTGGTCGCCGGCCGATCCGCCAGGAGGCCCGCCGCGGCCGCCCGGCCCGCCACAGCCGAGCCGGCGACCTACCGGCCCGGCACAGCCGAGCCGAGGACGGACCAGCGTGGCCGAGCGGAGCCGGGCGTGGACCAGTCAGGCACAGACCGGCCGCCGGTCAGGGTGGACCTGCCCTGGCGCCTCGCGGTCGGCGCGGCCGCCGGGCTGGTCACCGGCGGTACGGTCGCCGCCGCGATTCTGATCGGGTACGGCACCGGCTCGGCGATCGTGGTTCTCGCCGCGGCGGTCGGCGCGGCGGGGACACTCGGCGGGCTGGTCGCCACGATCCGTCCGGCGGGGATGGTCGGCGCCGCGGTCGCCGGTACCGTGGCCTGGTTCGTGCTCGGCGTGGTGCACGCGGCGTTCAACGACCGCCTGCTGGCGGTGTTCGGGGCCGCGAACACGGCCGCGTCCCGGGTACACGCCACATCCCGGCTACTGTTCACCGTCGCGTTGACCGGCGGGGTGATCGTCGGCCTGGTCGGGTACCGGTACCTCCGGCCGTGGGCCGGCCGGCTGCGCTGGCCGGTGTACCTGGGCGCCGGTGCCGGACCGGGGCTGCTGCTCCTGCTGGCCAATCTGGTGGTCATGGTCGGCGGGGCCCGCCTGCGCGGTCTGGCCGCGGCGTACAGCAACGCCGATGGCGCCGTGCAGCGCTACATCGACACCGCCGGCGTGAACACCGCGCTGGTGCTGCTGTTCGTCGGCGGGGTCACCGCGATGATCGCCTTCGGCCGTACCCTCGACGCGCCGGCGGACGATCAGCCGGACTGAGGCGACCGTGTGGGTCAGACCACCTGGCCGAGCTCCGTCGGGTCGAACCACTCCAGCTCATGGTCCTCGGCACCGTCCACAGTGAACTGTGCGTCCGGGTCGCCCGCGGCCGCCTCGTCGACCACCTCCGCGGCGGCGGCGATGTCCGGTTCGGCCGACGCGCTGTCCACGTGGATCGCGGCCACCACCGCGAGCGGTACCGCGTCGAGCACCCAGACCAGGCTGGACCCGAGCTCCTGCTCCTCGCGGCGGCGGGTGCCGGTCGTCGGGATGTCGATCGACACCACCACCCGACGCCGGGGCGCGCGCGGGTCGTGCCGGAGCAGACGCAGCGCGCCCTGGGCGGCCCGGGTGAACGCGACGTACTCCAGCTCCTCGTCGTCACCCTCGGCGTACCACTCACGCAGCGTCGGCGTGACGGCGTGGGCCTCGCTGGGCGGGTCGAGCGCACCGCCGTTCTTGAGCGTGGCCAACATCGGGAGCGTGGCGGGCAGGTACACCCGAACGTGGTCTGTCACCGCGTGGACTCCAGTCGGCCGGTGCGTGGCGCCGTGCCACGCCGCGAAGCTTGCGGACACTCTGTCCCGGGCATCATCGCACAGGCAATCGATGGCAAACTGAACCAACGTAACGCTTGCGCCTACCCCGGGAGACGTACGTATGGAACCCCGGTTCCTGCTCATGACCGACGTCGCCGAGCAGCTCAACGTGTCGATGTCGCAGGTCTACCACATGGTACGCAGTGGTGAGCTGCCCGCGATCAAGGTCGGCGGGCGTGGCCAGTGGCGGATCGAGCGGGTCCGCCTGGAGGAGTACATCCAGCGCAAGTACGACGAGACCGCCGCCTGGGTCCGGCAGAACCCGCTCGCCGGACGCGACGAGCCCGACGAGGAGTAGCCCGGCCGGTCCCGGCGTGCTGCCCGCGGTTGACGAAGACTTCTATCGTGATGAGAAGTTGTCGGAAGCAAACGTAGGCAAACACAAGATCTATTCTCGTCGGAGGCTGGCATGACGGCTACCCTGGGCTCGCCCTCGCCGGTCCGGACGCCGGTCCGGATCAGGCGGGCACCGTCGCTGGAACCGCCACCGGACGACATCCGCCGAGCCGACGACCACCCGCTGTGCGCCGGGCAGCTGGCCCTGTTCACGACGGTCCATCGAGCGTCCGCGCCGGGAGCGGGGCACCGCGGCGGTCCGAATGCGATGGCCGGCGCGCATTCAGTGACGGCGGCGACCAACGCGGCATCGGGCGCCGCCGCGGCGATCGGGGCGCAAATCTCGCCGGCCCGGATCGCGGCGGGCCGGTTCGTGGCGGCGTGCGTCGAGGTTCTCAACGGCTTCCGCCCCGCCGCGCACCTGCGTGTGCTCACCTCGCCGGTCGGGTACGCCACCGCGATGACGCAGCTGACCCGTCGGGCACAGCGGGTACGGATGCCGTCGACCGGCCGCGAACACCGCGCCGACATCCGGGCCCGGGCCAGCCTGCGCCGGGTACACGTCTTCGAGCAGCGCGCCGGGCAGGCCGAAGCGGTCGCGGTCCTCATCACCGGCGACGTCTCGTGGGCTGTCGCGCTGAGCTTCGAGTACCGGGGCGGCTCGTGGCTGTGCTCACGCCTGGAGGTGATCTGACGCCCGCGGCCGCGCCGGGTGATCGGCGCGGCCACACCGGGTCGTCGCCGCAGCCGGGTGGGCGGCGCGGGCACACCGGTCGCCGCCGGGGGGCCGCGGTCGGCAACCCCGGCCGGGCGTCTCAGGACGCGGGGCCGCCGGGTGCGCCGTGGCAGCGCTTGTACTTGCGGCCGGATCCACACGGGCACGGGGCGTTGCGCGCCGGCCCGCCGCTCACCGGTGACGGCCGGCGCGCGCCGGCCGCGGTCGGCGACGTGGGGCCGGAGCGGCGCAACGGCTGCGGCGGACCGCCGAGGCCGAGGGCCGGGGCCCGCTCGGACTCCTGCTCGATCGTCACCCCGCTGGCACCGGCCTCGCCGTCGATGGTCGGCGCGGAGTACTGCAGGGCCCGCGGAATCCGGGAACCCAACCCCTTGGCGCGGATCTCCACATGGGACTGGCTGTCCGGAAGCGGTACGCCGGGGGCGGCGTCGGGCGGCGGGGCCGGCTCCTCAACCTGGACCTTGAGGTTGTACAGGAAGCCGACCGCCTCCTCCTTGATGCCGTCGCGCATCTGGGCGAACATGTCGTAGCCCTCGCGCTGGTACTCCACCAGCGGGTCGCGCTGGGCGTAGGCGCGCAGGCCGACACCCTCCTGCAGGTAGTCCATCTCGTACAGGTGCTCGCGCCACTTGCGGTCGATCACCTCGAGCAGCACGCGGCGCTCCAACTCACGAACGACCTCGGCGCCCAGCTCCTCTTCGCGCCGGTCGTACGCGGCGTGCGCGTCCTCCTTGAGCTTGACGTCGAGGAACTCCTTGTCGAGACCGTCCAGCCCGCCCGACTCCTCGACCAGGTCGTCGAGAGTGACCCCGACGGGGTACAGCTGCTTGAGGCTGACCCACAACCGGTCCAGGTCCCAGTCCTCGGCGTACCCCTCGCTGGTCGCCCCGTCGACGTACGCGCCGATCGTGTCGGTGATCATGTGGCGGACCTGTTCGTGCAGGTCTTCGCCGTTAAGTACCCGGCGGCGCTCGGTGTAGATCACCTGGCGCTGCTTGTTGAGCACCTCGTCGTACTTGAGGACGTTCTTGCGGATTTCGGCGTTCTGCGCCTCGATCTGGGTCTGCGCGGTACGGATCTGGCGGCTGACCATCTTGGACTCGATCGGCACGTCCTCCGGGATGTTGAACCGCTCCATGACGGCCTCGACGGCGCCGGCGCGGAACCGGCGCATCAGCTCGTCCTGCAACGACAGGTAGAAACGCGACTCGCCGGGATCGCCCTGGCGGCCGGACCGGCCACGAAGCTGGTTGTCGATGCGGCGGGACTCGTGCCGCTCGGTACCGAGCACGTAGAGTCCGCCGACCGCGACCACCTCCTCGGCCTCCTCGACGCACAACTTCTACCAGAGCTCCAGAGCGACGGTCCACTCCGCCGGGTACTCGTCGGCCTCCGGGTCAACGCCGCGTTGGCGCAGCTCGGCCGCGGCCAGGAACTCGGGGTTGCCGCCGAGCACGATGTCGGTACCGCGACCGGCCATGTTCGTGGCGACGGTGACCCCGCCCTTGCGGCCCGCCTGGGCGATGATCTCGGCCTCGCGATCGTGGAACTTCGCGTTGAGCACCGAGTGCGGGATACCACGGCGGCGCAGCATCCGCGACAGCGTCTCGGAGTTCTCGACGCTGACCGTGCCGACGAGGATCGGCTGACCCATCTGGTGGCGCTCGACGATGTCCTCGACGACGGCGCTGAACTTGGCGTTCTCGGTCTTGTAGATGACGTCCGGGCGGTCGATACGGATCATCGGCCGGTGGGTCGGGATCGTCACCACGCCGACCTTGTACACCTTGTTGAACTCACCGGCCTCGGTCTGGGCGGTACCGGTCATGCCGGACAGCTTCTCGTACAGCCGGAAGTAGTTCTGCAACGTGATCGTGGCGAGGGTCTGGTTCTCCTGCTTGATATCGACGCCTTCCTTGGCCTCGATCGCCTGGTGCATGCCCTCGTTGTAGCGGCGGCCGTGCAGGACCCGGCCGGTGAACTCGTCGACGATCAGGACTTCGCCCTCGTTGACGATGTAGTCCTTGTCCCGCTTGTACAGCTCCTTGGCCTTGATGGCGTTGTTGAGGTAACCGACCAGCGGGGTGTTGACCGACTCGTACAGGTTGTCGATGCCGAGCCGGTCCTCGATGCGGGCCACGCCCCGCTCGGTCACCGCGACGGTGCGCTTGCTCTCGTCGACCTCGTAGTCGCCCTCGCCCTCGGTGCCGCGCTCCATCCGGGCCAGCAGCCGGGCGAACTCGGCGTACCACCGGGCGGACTGCTCGGCCGGACCGGAGATGATCAGCGGCGTCCGCGCCTCGTCGATCAAAATCGAGTCGACCTCGTCGACGACCGCGTAGTGGTGGCCGCGCTGTACCAGGTCATCGGCGGACCAGGCCATGTTGTCACGCAGGTAGTCGAAGCCGAACTCGTTGTTGGTGCCGTACGTGATGTCGCACTGGTACGCCGTCCGGTGCTGCTCCGACGGCTGGTTGGGCAGGATCACCCCGACGGTCAGCCCCAGGAACCGGTGCACCCGGCCCATCCACTCCGAGTCGCGTTGGGCCAGATAATCGTTGCTGGTGACCACGTGCACGCCCTGGCCGGACAGCGCGTTGAGGTAGACCGGCATCACCGAGGTCAGGGTCTTGCCCTCACCGGTCTTCATCTCGGGGATGTTGCCGAAGTGCAGCGCGGCGGCGCCCATCACCTGTACGTCGAACGGGCGCTGGCCGAGCACCCGGCTGGACGCCTCACGCACCGTCGCGAACGCCTCGGGCAGCAGATCGTCGAGGGTCTCGCCGGCCTCGAGCCGCTCCTTGTACCGGCCGGTCAGCTCCCGCAGCTCGTCGTCGGACAACTCCGTGATGCTCTCCTCCAGAGAACTCACGGCGTTGGCGATGGCATGGAGCCGGCGGACCATCCGTCCTTCACCGGCGCGGAGAATCTTTTCAAAAATCGACACGGGTCAGCGCTCCCTCGACAGCCTGCAACCCCATCGTATGCGGCCCGCGAGGGTGACCGTCGCCCACGTCCGGACCGCGGACACATTCCACGCGCTCAGCGTCGAATTGCGCTGGGGGCGAACGCCGGTCCCGGGCAGAATCCTCCGCATGGAACCGACCGAGGATCCCGGCCCGGCGGACGGCGGGCCCGGCGTTCGGGCCGGCGCCGTGGACGGCGCGGCCGGCATCGGGGCCGGCATCCCGGCGGGTTCGGTGACGCTGCGCGAATTCGGCCCCGGCGACGTCGCGAATCTCACGGTGGCGTGCAACGACCCGCTGGTACGCCGGTTCCTGCCGGCGCTGCCCAGCCCGTACACCACGGCCGACGCGAAACGATTCGTCACCGGTTACGTCGGTGAACAATGGGCGGCCGGTGGTGGTGTGTTCGCCGTCGCCGACCCGGACGATGGCCGGCTGCTCGGCAGCGTCGGGATCATCCGGCAGCACCGGATCTCCGCCGGCGAGATCGGCTACTGGGTGGCGCCCTGGGCGCGCGGGCGCGGCGTCGCGACCGACGCCGTCCGGGCCGCCACGGCCTGGGCGTTCGGGCACGGCTACGCCCGCCTGGAACTGCGCGCCGAGCCGGCGAACGGGGCGAGTCAGCGGGTCGCCCTCGCCGCCGGGTACGTCCGCGAGGGGGTACAGCGGGGTGGTGGCGGCGGGCGCGACGGTGGCCGACTCGACCTGGTGGTCTGGGGGCGGTTGGCCGGCGACCCGGCCGGGCCGACCCCCCGCCTGCTGCCGGACCTGCCGGGCGGCGAGCTCAGCGACGGCGTCGTCACGCTCCGGCCGGTCGGCACCGCGGACATCGATGACACCTACCGGCTGCAACAGTGCCCGGAGGTCGTCGCGGCGCGGGTACCGGCGACCGCCCCCGCCCGGCGCCAGGTCGACCGCTGGTGCGCCCACGCGGAGGCGAACTGGCTGGCCGGGGCGGGTGCCGCGCTGACCATCCGGGACGCGGTCACCGACACCTTCGCCGGCCTGATCGACCTCAACTACCAGGAGCCGCCGACCGGCCAGGCCATGATCGGGTACAGCCTGGACCGGCCCTGGCGCGGACGCGGATACGCCCACCGGGCGGTCCGGCTGCTGGCCGGGTGGGCGTTCGACCGTACCGGTATCGCACGGTTGATCGCCGGCACCGCCCCGGACAACGAGGCGTCCCAGCGGGTCCTGACGG
>JAVHWE010000308.1:0-2580 GCA_032160285.1 Micromonosporaceae bacterium
AGACACGGCTATCGTCGGAAACGACGGCTGCTGCCGCGCTGACCATTCTGAGCCTGGTCGGTGGGGTGGCGGTGGCATGCACCGCAGGCGTCGGCATCCGTACCGTCAGCAGCGCCGCGGCCCACTCCCAGGGGCTCACCCCGGCGTCCACGCCCGGGCCCGCGCCCGCTCCCTCGTCGACAACGCCCGTCGACCCCGCGCTGGCCAGCCCACGGCTGCGGTTCCCGGCCGACGCCGTGATCGACGTGAAGCGGGCGTACCACGCCGCCGGGGACGGGACCACCGACGACACCGCGGCGCTGCAAAAGGCGATCACCGAGAACCCCGGCCGAACGATCTACCTGCCGTCCGGTACCTACCTGGTGTCCAGGGCGCTGGAGGCACGCGACCGGTCCGGTAACTGGCGGGCCGGGCTCCGGCTGATCGGCGAGGACCGCGACACCACGATCATCCGGCTCGCCGACCACGCCACCGGCTTCGCCAACCACTGGAGCCCCCGGCCGGTGCTCCGGACGGGCGCCAGCGACGTCGCCACCGACCGATCCGGCCAGGACAGCGGGTACGGCAACCAACTCGACAACTTCACCATCGACACCGGCGCCAACCCGGGCGCCAACGGCATCGACTACACCGGCAGCAACGTCGCCGCCGTCCGCCGGCTCACTATCACCGGCCACGGGCAGGCGGGCCTGTCGATGACCCGGAGCCTGACCGGACCCGCGCTGATCTCCCAGCTCGCGGTGCAGGGCTTCGACTACGGCATCCGGGTCGCGCCGGGCCGGTACGGCCTGACGATGGAGCACCTCAACCTGTCCGGACAGCGGATCGCCGGCCTCGAAAACGCCGGCAACATCCTGGCCATGCGGGACCTCACCAGCACCAACACCGTACCGGCGATCCGCAGCACCGGCCGGACCGGCTTCGTATCGCTGATCGACGCGAACCTCACCGGCGGTGACTCCGACTTCAGCGCGATCCAGAGCGTCGGCGAGCTCCTCGCGCGCCGGATCAGTACCGCCGGGTACCGGTCGGCGATCACCCAGAGCGGACGGATCATCGCCGGGGCCAGCGCCGCGCAGTACCTGTCGAAGGCCGCGTTCGTTCCCTTCCCGGGGACCGCCACCACCGCCACCGACCTGCCGGTGCGCGAAACCCCCGACTACCTACCCTCGGCGCCGGGCGACTGGGCCAGCGTCACCGAACTCGGCGCGAAGCCCGACGACAACGGCGACGACACCACGGCGTTCCAGCAGGCCCTCGACTCCGGCAAGCCCGTGATCTACCTACGCACCGGCCGCTACGTCATCTCCAGGACCCTGCACGTACGGGGAGCGGTTCGCGAGATCGCCGGGTTCGGCTCGACACTCACCCCGGGCGGTGCCGCGTTCGGCAACGCGGCCGCACCGGCGGCGCTGATCCAGGTCGAGGACGGTACGGGTGCGGACGTGACGATCTCCGACCTCACCGTGACCCGGCCACGGGGCGAGGCGTCGCCGACCGATGGCCTGATCGGGTTCGCCCACCGCACGACCCGACCGCTGATCCTCACCGACATCGGCTGCTGCGGGCGATACCAGGCCAGTTACCAGGCCGCGGCGGGGGCCGGCCCGCTGTACCTGGAGGACGTGTCCGCGTCCGGTTGGCGCTTCGACCGGGCGCAGCTGGTGTGGGCGCGGCAGTTCAACAACGTCGACTCCGACCTTGCCGGACCGGCCGCGAACACGAGGGTGGCCCGGCTGGTCAACGCTGGCGCGACGGTGTGGATGCTGGGCTTCGAAAGCGAGCAGGACGGCCCGTTGGTCCGTACCGAACACGGCGGTCGCACCGAGGTCCTCGGCGGCGCCGTGTACGAGTCGGGCAGTGTCCACGGTACGGCGTTCGAATGCCTCGACGGTTCGTCGATCTCATTGTCGTTCGCGACGACCGGGCCGAGCAACGGCGGGTACCGGGTCCTGGTCCGCCAGCAGCGCGGCACCCTCAGCCTCGATCTGGCGCGCGGGCAAGCGGCCTGGCGCGCCGACGGCCGCGCCGTGCCGCTCTACACGGGATAGCCGTCCGGTAGGTGGGACGGTTTCCCACGGACGGGTCCAACGTCGGGCCGGTCTGTGCGCGACACCCTACAGTGGATCACATGCCGCGCGCCCCGCTGAGACTGGCCAGCGTCCTCCTGGTCAACCTCGACGGTGAGCTTCTGTTGCAGCTGCGCGAACCGGACGCCCGGATGGATCCCGACCGATGGGGCCTGCCGGGCGGCCACGTGGAGCCGGGCGAGGATCCGGCCACCGCGGCCCGTCGGGAACTCCGCGAGGAGACCGGCCTCGAGGTGGACCGGCTCACGCTGTACGTCCATCACAACTTTCCGGCCATCCTGACCCCCGGCACCCGCATCGACTGGCACGTGTACTGCGGCTCGACCACCGCCCGCCAGCCCGACGTCGTTCTCGGCGAGGGCGCGGCGCTGCGCTTCGTGGCGCCCGACGAGGCGGTCCGGCTGCCGTTCGCCAGCCGGGTGGACCGGGTGGTACCGGCGTTTCTCGCCTCGACCGAGTACCGCGACCTGATCATCTGAGCCCGCACGGC
>JAVHWE010000341.1:0-2627 GCA_032160285.1 Micromonosporaceae bacterium
CGACGCCGCGGTGATGGACAGTCCGGTCCGCCGGGAACTGTCGTCGTTCGCCAGCCGCAACAACGCGCCCGGCCTGCTCCGGCTGGCCGACCTCGAGGTACCGGTCTCCTGACGGATCCGGCCGATCTCGTGCCGGGTCGGGCCGGCCGCATGACGGGTCCGGCCGGTCCGGCGTCGGGCCATCAGGCTGCGACGACGGTCGGCTCCGCGCGGTTGACGGTGGCGGCCTGTGCCGCCTTGGCCTTCTGGGCGTAGACGTCGACGTACTCGCGCCCGGACAGCTCCATCAGCTCGTACATGATCTCGTCCGTGACGGCCCGCTCGATGAACCGGTCGCCGGACATCCCGCGGTACCGGGAGAAGTTCATCGGTGGGCCGAACCGGATCCGCACCCGCTTCACCCTTGGAAAGATCTTGCCGGGTGGCTGGATCTCGTCCGCGTTGAGCATCACGACCGGGATCACCGGCGCGCCGCTCTCCAGCGCAAGCCGGGCCACCCCGGTCTTTCCCCGGTACAGCCGACCGTCGGGCGAGCGGGTGCCCTCCGGGTAGATCCCGAAAACGTTACCCTCCCGCAACACCCGCAGGCCGGTCTCGATCGCGGCCTGCGCCGCCCGACCACCCGACCGGTCCACCGGGATCGTTCCGGTACCGACGAAGAACATCCTGGTCAGCCAACCCTTGAGGCCCCGGCCGGTGAAGTATTCCTGCTTGGCCACGAAGGTCACCCGGCGCTTCACCATCAGCGGCATGAAGATCGAATCCGAAAACGACAGGTGGTTACTCGCCAGAATCACCGGACCCGTCGCCGGTACATGCTCGCGACCTTCGACCTTGGGCCAGAAGATCAACCTCAGCCAGGGGCCGAGGAGGAGGTACTTGAGCAGCGAGTAGACCACGCGTGTCCTTCCCGATGCACCGGTCGCCCACCCACTGGCGCACGGTGGTGTGCCGGGTCCCATGCGCCCGGCATTGCCGTTGAGCCTACGAACCGGCAAGGCGCACCACAACGCACTCCCCGAACGGTGGCAAAGCGTGTCAGGATTTCGGGCAGCGGTCCCCCGCGGCGTCCCCCTCGTCGCGGCACGGTCCGCGGGAGGGCGGGGCCGGTGCCAGGAGGTGGCTCCCGGCGCGGACGACGTGACAACGGGCTCGTCGCGGCGGAGTACGCGGCGGTCGGTGACGTCGACCCACGGGTCGGCGAGCACCTGCTCGACGTGCTGGCCGGCGACGGCATCGCGGCGTACCTGCTACCCGCGACCGATCTGCATCCGGTGACCCGGACGACGACGCTGCCCGCCGTGCCGACCGACCGCCTCTACGCCGACCGCGAGCACCTGGCGACGGCCAGCGATTACCTGGCCCGGCTGCTCGCGGACGACGCCGGCGCGGACGAGCGCGTCGCCGCCAAGGGCGGGGCTGACCGGGGCGGCGCGGGTGCGCGCGGTGACGCGGGCGCGGCGGACCTGGACGCCGCCTGGGCCGGCATCATCGCCGGTTACGACGCGAAGGTCGACGACACGGCCGCCCACTGGCCGGCCGCGGAGAACGTGCCGGACCGGGCGCCCGACGACACCGATCCGGACCTCGGCCACCAGCTCGGCCTCGACCGGGGCGGCCCGGACAACGCCGCGGACCGCCCGGTACCGACGGCGGAACGGCCGACCACCACGGCCCGCCCACCCGACGAGCCCAGCCTGCTCGACGCGCTCGACACGTTCGGCGCCGACGTGCCCGACTCCGACGACGACGGCTACACGCCACCCCCACCGCCACCGGTACCGAGGCCACCGGCGCCGGTGATCGCATCCCTGCTCGGCATCGTCGGCGGGCTGTTGGCGTTCTTCAGCCCCACGCTGGTACCGATCGACACCGACGTCACCCAGATGCTCGGCTTCGCGCTGCTGCTGGGCGGCGTGGTCGGGCTCATCTGGCGGCTGCGCCCCGGCGATGAGCCCGACGACGAACCCGACGACGACGGCGCCGTGGTCTGAGCGGCCCTACTGGCCGGGCTTTTCCAGCCAGTCCAGGATCGCGTCGATCGGCTCCTGCCAGCGCAGGTCGAGCATGAGGTCGTGCCCCATGCCCGGAAACAGCAGCGGCGCACCGCCGTACCGGTGGGCCACCGCGGTCAGCGCGACCTGACCGACAAGGCGGTCGTCGGGGCTGCCGACCACCAGCACCGGCGGCTTGCCGACCGGATCCTCCGGTGCCGGCCGCCGCAGCAGTTGCCACTGGGCGCGGGGCGATGCCCCACCGAGCCGGGCCGCGTACGTCTTGGCGTGCTCGGCCGGCAGGTCGGCACCGAACAGCCGGGCGGCGCGCGGGCGCAGCGGCCGACCGACGAGCCCCGGCAGTACCGTGCCCGGATTGTGGCGGAACGCGTAGAGCGCCGAGCCGATGCCGCCGAACACCGGCGAGACTAGAACCGCGGCCCGCGCCGGGTACCGTGCCATCGCGTTCGCCACCACCAGCGCCGACGCGCCGTGACCGACGATCACCGCCTGCCGGGGCAGACTGGCCGCCACCTGGGTCACGTCGTGGACGTACGCGCGAAGTGTGGTGCCGCGCGCCGCGCCGCTGGACCCGTGGCCGCGCAGGCTCATCGCGTACGCGGGGAAACCGCG
>JAVHWE010000353.1:0-6987 GCA_032160285.1 Micromonosporaceae bacterium
GAATCGGGCCGCTTCCGCGGCCTTCCGCCGGGCCACCGCATACCGTTCGGCCGGGCTGCTCATGCCACCAGCCTAGGCAGCCGGGCCGCCGCCACGCCGCCCGGTATCGTCCGCGGCGTGCCACACCCCCCGGACCCGTCAGATACTACGGTTTGTAAACATCCAGCTACACGCCGTTACGGCCGCAGAGGCTTCAACACCCGTCCCGCCCGTCGTGATCTTCGAGACCCAGGCGACCGATGGTCAGCACCTCCGTCCACGATCTGGCGCGTGGCCGGCGGATGGGTCAGGTGAAGTCGTCGTAGCGGGTGTCGAGGGGGCGCGGTCGCTCGACCGGGGATGGGGTCGGGACGGGTGACAGGCCACCGAGCGGCTCGCCGGCCTCGACGGGCTCGAGACTGTAGTCGATCGGGGACAGTTCGTCGTCGCCGACGTCACCGAACTCCTCGGCCCGGCGGCGGTTGCGCCGGCGGTCGTTGAGGAAGGCGAAGCCGACCGCGGCGAAGTACAGCGCGGACAGCACCAATGCCAACGCGGACATGCCGAACGGGTCCGGGGTCGGCGTGGCGATCGCGGAGAACAGGAAGAATACGAAGATCGCGATCCGCCACCAGCTCAGCAGCCGGCGGGCGCTCGCGATCCCCGCGATGTTGAACAACACCACCACCAGCGGGAACTCCAGCGCGACCCCGAACAGCAGCATGAGGTTGGTGATGAAGTCGACGTAGCGGGTGAGCTCGAGGTTGGTCTGCGCGTTCGCCGGCGTGTACCCGAGCAGGAACTGCAGCCCCTTGGACACGACGAAGAACGCGAGGATGCCGCCGACGGCGAACAGCGGCGCGGCGGCCGCGGCGAACGCGTACCCCCAGCGCCGCTCGTGGCGGTGCAGGCCAGGCGCGATGAACGCCCAGAGCTGGTACAGCCAGATGGGCGCCGCGACGATCAGTCCGACCCAGAGGCCGACCTTCATGTGCAGCACGAACGGGTCGGTCACCCCGATGACCTGGAGCGAGCAGTGCCAACCGGCCGGCAGCTGGTGGTGGTTGGCCTTGATCGCGGTGCTGCGCATCAGGTCGCAGTACGGCTTGTCGAGCAGCGTGATCACCCAGCCGGCGAGCACGAAGAACCCGACGATGAAGCCGGCCAGCACGCCGAGAGACGCCTTGAACAGCCGGCTCCGCAACTCCTGGAGGTGCTCCATGAGCGTCATGGAACCGTCTGCCGCCCGCTCGAACTGGGCCTTACGCTGCCGGCGGACCGGGAGTGCCACGACTGGTCAGGCTCCTACTGGTTGTCGCGAACCCGCTGAACCGGATCCACGACGCTCGGGCGATCGTCCTCGACGGACGACGAGGGCGGCAGCGTCTGCCGGCCGCTCTGCGCCTCGGCCTTGGCCTGGACATCGTCCTCCTGCAGGCCGCGCGTCTCCGCCTTGAGGATGCGCATCGATCGGCCGAGCGAACGGGCGGCGTCAGGAAGGCGCTTCGCCCCGAAGAGCAGGATCAGGACCACCACCAGAATGGCGATGTGCCACGGCCGGAGTCCACCCATTGGAAGCCACCTCGCAGTTGGTTGTCACCGTCGCGCTTATCGTACGGGTGTTTGCCGGCCTGACCCAGATCAGATCGGCTGGGAAGCCGCAGAAGTTTCGGATACCCGGTCCGGCGTGGTCAACCGTACGCCAGTGGCCCGGTTCGGCGCACCCCGCCGCCCGGTCGACGTCCGCGCCAGCGCGGCGCGGTCACCGGTCGCGGCCACCTCCTGCCCCAGCGCCCCCGCCCGCTCCCGCAGCGCGGCGACTCCCGCGGTCAGGTCCTGCGCGCTACGGACCCGGACCAGCAGCCGCCGCAGCGCCGCCCGCAGGTCGCCCAGGCGACGCAGCAGCAGGGCCAGCGCGATCGCCAGGACAACCAACGGACCCGCCACGAGCACGATGACCACCATCCACCAGATCACGGATCTCACCCTAACTCCTCGTACGCTGCCAGGGCGGTGCGCGCCTCGGCGCCGACCGCGTCCCGCAGCTGCGGCGGCCCCACGACGGTGACCTCGGGGCCGAGCCCCAGCACCAGCCGCCGGGCCCAGGCCAGGTCCGACGCGCGCAACGAGACCAGCCAGTGCTCGCCCCGCTCGGCACGGACCTCCTCGCACGGGTAGTACTCGGTGATCCACCGCGCCCCCCGGCTGACCCGGAGGGTGACCAGGGGCTGATCCGGTGTGGCCCGGAAGACGCCGTCGCGCACGTCTGTCGGCTCAGCGTCCGGCGGCGGCGCCGCCGGCTCGTCGAGTTCCGCCACCGCGTCGATCCGGTCGGTTCGGAACAGCCGGACCGCGTCGGCCCGCCGGCACCACGCCTCCAGGTAGGCCCGGTCGCCCACCACCAGGACCCGCATGGGATCGACGACCCGGTCGGTGGTCTCGTCGCGGGCCGCTGTGTAGTACGTGATCCGCAGCGCCCGCCCGCGTTCGACGGCCATCCGCAGCCCGGCCAGCCGTTCGGAGGTGCCGGGCTGCCGCACGGCAACCGGCGGGCCGGCCTGGTCGCCGGCCGCACTCTCGATCTTGGCGAGGGCCCGGTCGATCGCGTCGCGATGCCCGACACCGGGCGTCTCCGCGAGCAGTCGCAGCGCCACCACCAGCGCCAACGCCTCGTCACGGGTGAGCCGTAGCGGCCTGTCGATGCCGGCGTCGTAGGTGATCGTCACCCGGTCGCCGTCGAGCGCCATGTCGATCAGGTCCCCCGGCCCATACCCGGGCAGCCCGCACACCCAGAGCAGCTCCAGGTCGTCGCGGAGCTGGTGGTCGGTGACGCCCAGGTCGGCGGCCGCCTCCACGACCGCGATCCCGGGCCGAGCCAGCAGGTACGGGACCAGGTTGAGCAGCCGGGACAGGCGGTCGGCCGATCCGGTCATCCCGCCCTACCCTCCATAGCAAAGCCCGGCGGTGGTATTCGTTCGGGTCGACGCGGCGAGCAGGTCATACCGGCGCACCGGCGGGAACCGGGCCGGGGTGTGCGCCGGCGATCTCGTGCAGCCGCTTCAGCACGAAGTCACGGACCTCCGGCGGGTCGACCACGAGCACGTCCGAGCCGTACCCGACCAGCCAGGTCGCCAGCGACTCCGGGTCGGCGTAGCGCAGCACCATCCGGTCACCGCGCGCACCGGGGACGATCTGCGCGGCGTGCCGGCGGATCCCCGCGGCCCGGCCCTGGCGCACCACCACGGTGGCCTCGCGCGGCCGGTCGACCGGGCCGGACCACCGGGCCACGTAGCTGATCAGATCGACGTCGGCCGGCGGCTGGTAGGCACCGGCCCGGCCGGCCCGCCGCACCCGGCCGACCACGCGGGACAGCCGAAAGCAGCGCGGCGCGCCCCGGCCGAGATCGTGGCCCACCACGTACCACCGGCCCCGCCAGCACACCACCCCCCAGGGCTGCATCCGCCGGGTACTGGACTGGTCGTCCTCGGGTACCCGGTAGTCGAAGGTGACCGCCTGCCGGTCGCGGACCGCGGCGGTGAGCGGCTCGAACGCCGGGTCGACCCGGACCACCGGCTCCACGCCGAGGGTCGCGTGCGGGTCCACGTCGATGCCGGCGGCGCGCAGCTTGGACAGCGCCGACGAGGCCGCGGCGGCCAGGCCGGCGTGCTGCCACACCCGCGCCGCTATACCGACCGCCGCCGCCTCGTCGGGTTCGAGGTGGACGTCGGGCAGCGCGTACTCGCCGCGGCCGATCCGGTACCCCGGCTCGCTGTCGAAGGCGCTGGCGGTACCCGTCTCCAGCGGCACACCCAGATCGCGCAGCTCGGCCTTGTCACGCTCGAACTTGCGCTGGAACGCCTCATGGTCACGGGGATCGGACGGGTCGTGCTCGTACCCGGGAACGGTCGTGGCGATCTGCGCCGCGGTGAGGAAGCGGCGGGTGGACAACAGGCAGATGACCAGGTTGACGAGGCGTTCGGTGCGGCTGCGCGACACGGTCACGAAACTAGCAGTGTCGACGGCCCGATGCCGGCAGGCGGGGCGCCGAATCAGAACATCCGTACCATCGGCCGACCGCCGTCGTGCCGACCGGAGGCCGTCCGCCACGCCGACGCCACGGTGAGTTAGCGTGGCGCGATGATCCGATGGCGGCGCGGCACCGTGACCGGAATCCGGCGCCGCTGGCGGGGCGCCGTCGAGATCGATGTGGCGCTGGAGGGTCGCCGCGACGACGACCCGCACTCGGTACCGGCGCTCGCGTACCCGGCGCTGGTCGGCGAGCCGGTACCCGGGGACGTCGTGCTGCTCAACGTCAACGCGCTCGCCCTCGGGCTGGGCACCGGCGGGTACGCGTTGGTCGTCGCGGTACCGGACCGGCTGCCCGCCGACGACGACCGTACCGGTCACGCCGTCAAGGCGCGGTACACCCCGTTGCAGGCCGTGGTGCTCGCGGCCGACGAGGACGACTCACCGCACCGCGACGCGCTGGCCGCCGCCGACTCGATCGACGGCATGCCGGTAGTCACCGCCGACCTGCACTCCGCGCTGGCCGCGATCGTCGCCGGGGTGCACGCCGACCGGCCCGACGCCCGGATCGGGTACGTGATGACCGACGGCGCCGCCCTGCCGGCGTGGTTTTCGCGCACCCTCGACGCCCTCGCCGGCCGGCTGGCCGGGGTGGTCACGGTCGGGCAGGCGTACGGCGGGGACCTGGAGGCGACAAACGTACACACCGGGCTCCTCACCGCCCGCCACGTGCTGCGCGCGGACGTGGCGGTCGTCACACAAGGGCCCGGCAACCTCGGTACCGGTACCGAATGGGGTTTCTCCGGGGTCGCGGTGGGTGAGGCGGTCAACGCGGCGGCGGCGCTCGGCGGGCGGCCGGTCGGATCGCTGCGCGTGTCGACGGCCGACCCGCGCCCCCGCCACCACGGGCTGTCCCACCACAGCCGCACCGCCTATGGCCGGGTCGCCCTCGCCCCCGCTGACCTGGTGGTCCCGGCCGGTATCGACGAATCGCTCGGCGTGCACGCGGCGCTGGCGCCCCTGCAACCGCCGCACCGCGTCGTCACGGTGGGAGTGGACGGCCTGGACTCCGCGCTTCGCGCGCTGCCGGTGGCGCTGTCCACGATGGGCCGGTCGCTGGACGCCGACCATACGTACTTCCTCGCCGCCGCCGCCGCCGGCCGCCACGCCGCCGCCCTTCTCGCCGCTGGAGCCGGGTCCGCGGGTTGACCGTGGCGGTCACACCTGGCCCAGCGCGGCCAGCGCCACCGCCCGCAGCGCTGCGGTGTTGTCGGCGGTCGGCCGGATCGGCCGGATCAGCAGCACCAGCACGAGGCTCCGGCCGCGCCGGGTCAGCAGGGTGGCCGCCCCGTCGGTGGCGGCGCCGTCGCCGACACCCGGTAGCGCCCGGGTCCCGGCCTGCCCGACATGGCCCCGGTCATACACCCGGACGGCGGTCGCGGCGTCGGTGAAGGTCATCGCCAGGACGTACAGCCGGTCGTCGCCGGGGCCGGCGAACGGGCACAGCCGCACCGCCGCGTCGACGCCCTGGGCCCGTACCGCGTCGGCGTACCCGCCGGTCGCGGCGGCGACGTCACCACCGGCAACGGTCAGGGCGATCCCGGCGGCCCGGGACGCCTGGGCCGCGCCGAGCAGGCCGTGGCAGCCGTCGGTGGCCGCGGTGGTGGTCGGCGACGGCCGTGGCGGGCCGGTCGGCTCCGGGGCGGTGACCGCCGCCGGTGGCAGGACCAGGACCGCAGCCGGCCCGCGGCCCGGGCCGGTCGCGGACACGACCGCCACTGACCCCAGGACGGCGGCTACCCCACCGGCTACGAACGCGGCGTCGCGCGGACGTCGTCGCGCCCAGGCCGCCACCGCCGACGCCGCCCGCCGGGGCCACGCGATCGGACGCCCCGCCAGCCGCGGCCACGCTGGCGGGCCCGCCGGTGCCCGACGGGCGGGGCGGACCGGTTCGGCGACGGATTCGGGTCCCATGGCGCGCCGAGCGTACCGGCGATCACATGCTGGCGATGAGCCGGTCCACCCGCTCGTCGTACGCCCGGAACGGGTCCTTGCACAGGACGGTGCGCTGGGCCTGGTCGTTGAGCTTGAGGTGCACCCAGTCCACGGTGAAGTCGCGCCGCTTCTCCTGGGCGTGCCGGATGAACTCGCCCCGCAGCCGCGCCCGCGTCGTCTGCGGCGGGGTCTCCTTGGCCTGGAAGATCTCCATGTCGGTGCCGACCCGGTCGACCGCGCCGCGCTTCTCCAGCAGCGCGTACAGCCCCCGGCCGCGGCGTAGGTCGTGGTAGGCGAGGTCCATCTGGGCCACCCGGGGGTGCGACAGCGGCAGGTCGTGCTTGCGCTGGTACCCCTCGATGAGGCGCATCTTGGTCACCCAGTCGATCTCACGGTCGACCGCGGACAGGTTCTCGCTCTCCACCGCGGCGAGCACCCGGCCCCACAGCTCGACGACCCGCTTGGTGGCCCCGTCGCAGCCGCGCCGCTCGACGAACTCGGTCGCCTTCTCCAGGTACTCCTGCTGGATCTCCAGCGCGCTGCACTCCTTGCCGTTGGCCAGCCGTACCTTGCGCCGCCCGGTGACGTCGTGGCTGACCTCGCGGATGGCCCGGATCGGGTTCTCCAGGGTGAGATCACGCACCGGAACGCCGGCCTCGATCATCCGCAGCACCAGATCGGCGCTGCCGACCTTGAGCAGCGTGGTGACCTCGTTCATGTTGGAGTCGCCGACGATGACGTGCAGCCGCCGATACCGCTCGGCGTCGGCGTGCGGTTCGTCGCGGGTGTTGATGATCGGCCGGCTCCGGGTGGTCGCCGACGAGACGCCCTCCCAGATGTGCTCGGCGCGCTGGGACAGGCAGTACACGGCGCCCCGGGGGGTCTGCAGGACCTTGCCGGCGCCGCAGATGAGCTGGCGGGTCACCAGGAAGGGGATCAGCACGTCGGACAGGCGGCTGAACTCCCCCGTCCGCCCGACCAGGAAAT
>JAVHWE010000476.1:0-5602 GCA_032160285.1 Micromonosporaceae bacterium
GATGATCTGAGCCATTCTGGACATCCGATCATGCCGCCAACCGTGCGTCATGGACGGGGACCACATGCGATGGTAGCCGAGTGGCCGTCGGAGGCGACGGATGGCAGCTCCGAGAAGTAGTCGCGCAGCATGGCGATCTGCGCGTCGCGGAGGCGGAAGATCTGCACGAGCGACATCGTCGTCCGTCGCCCGTTGGCTTCGTCGAAGGCCACGTCGATCTCGGCAATGAACATGTCGGGATCCGGGTTGTCGTGCAAAACGTAGGCGGACCGTTCCAGGTTCATCGTGGCCTGGTAGGTCGGTTGCTGGTGATACGCGCTGGTTCCAGTTCGGATCGCATCGCGGCCCACCAGGCGCCGCAGCGGATGGCCGTCAGGAACCAGCGGCGCGTCGTACACGCCATCCTCGGTGAACATCGCGGCTATCGCGTCCGGGTTCCGGGTGATCGCACCGGCATACATGTACCGTTCGAAGATTTCCTTATGCGTAGGAGCCACTCTCCAGTTTAGCTCCCGCCGCTGCGAGCTCGACGTCCAAGACCAGCGACCGTCCAATGGGCCGCACGCTTATGCCGCGATACGCTCGTCACGATGCGTTACCGGTCCACCGGGGCTGAACATCCGGACATGGTTGGTGCATTACCACCCGCCATCGAATAAGGCCAGGAGTGCCGGTGTCGGGTCTGCCGCGGTGGTCGTGTTCGCCACCGCGATCACGATCAGGACCAGCGATAACGTTGCTGAGACTGTGGCGAACGATGCCCACACGCGCCTGGTGGGCCGGTCGGACGACCCTGCCCTGGCAAACCTCTTCCACAACGCCACGCTGGCGCCGAGGAGGACGACCGCCACGATCGCGGCGATCACGGCCATCGCAACGTGATAGCGAACAAAGTCGCTGATCATTACGTCGAGGGCGGGCGGGGTCTGACCACCCGAATTCGGGGAGTCAGCTAGTCGTTGTCTGACTTGCTCTAGTGTGTCGGCGAGCTCTCCGTCGGTCGGGCCGTCCGCCAGCATCGGCAACAGCGAGGCGAAGGGCGCTGCGGCACCCTGGACGTTGGCCATCACGACCGCCAATGAGAACAGGGCAAGCATCGCGACAACAACGCCGGCTGACGCGAGGGCGGCCCGCTTTCCCGCCCCGAGACCGGCAGCCCTCAGGAATGCCTTCCAGAGCAGAACGCCGAGCGCAATGAGCACGATCAGCAAGGTCGCAGCGGTCGCGGCCTTGGCCACGTGGTAGCGGAACCAGTACTCGACAACCGGCTGCAAATCCGGGGAGTAATCGCGATTGCCGGAACGCCAGTACTCGACGAACGCCTCGCGGAAAGCTCCGGTGAGGTGGCGCTCATCCGCAAAGCCGCTGCCGGAGCTGCTCGCCGCCAGCGTGGGCGCGGCCACGACGAAGGCGGCGACGAGGGCCGCGGCGAGGGCGACAAGTGCAGCGAGCGCCCGACCGGAGACGGATGCGGATCGCGACGGGGCCGGGGGACTGCACAAAAGTGACTCCTTCGATTCAGGATTGCGCGCTATCCGCGCCTACAGCAGCTGTCGTTACCTGGAAGCCGATGAGCCGGCGTCCGTTTGCTTTCCGGGTGTAGGACATGCCTCGATCATGGCGCCGCGTCGGCGGTCTCGGCGATCCGCTTGAAGACTGCGATCAGTTCGGCCAGCGAGTAGCCGCGCCACCGGCTGGGGTCGACGATGGAGTTCGCGTATTCGAGCGGGGTGTCGCCCGCGTGCGGCGCGGGGGAGTTGGCGCCACCGGGTCCGGTGGTGGCGGCCTGTACCGAACCGGCGACGAGGATCTCGGTGGCGTCTGCACGGTCGGTCATCTCCGGCGCGAGCGCGGCGGTGACTCGGATGTCGAACTCGGGATCGTCGAGGTAGTCGGCCACTCGCCCGCCGAGCGCGATGAGCCCGGCGACGTACCAAGCGCGTTTCTCGGCGTCGGCGATCCGCCGGCGTAGCAGCGCCGAGGACGGACCGCTGGTCGCGGAGCGGCGCAGAGCGGGCGTACGACACGGCCGCCGTTGTGGCGGACGTCCGTAGATCGGGGTTCTCCGCGTCCACGTACACGTACACACTGTGGCAGGTCGTTACGAGCGCCTCGTGCAGTTCCGCAGCAACCTACGGTCATCCCGGCCGTGCTCGATGTCGAAGGTCCCTTCAGTGGCCCAGCCGAGGAACTCGAGCACATTGTCGCGACTCCCGGTTCGACGGCCATCTCGTCGATGCCGGGCGGGTGCCCGGCGCGGCCGTTGCTCTGCGATGCTCGTGTACCGTGACCTCATTCCGCCGCTTGGTGACATCAGGATCAGCACTGGAACCGGAGATCGGCTTCTCGCGCGCCGTACGGATAGGGCCGTACGTGTCCGTGGCCGGTACCGCGCCGATCGCGGACGACGGTGCCACGGTTGGTCCGGGGGACGTGTACTCGCAATCCGTGCGTTGCTTGGACATCGCCGAGCAAGCGCTCCGTGAGGCCGGTGCGACGCTGGCAGATGTCATCCGAACCCGGGTCATGCTTGTTGACATCGCCCGTTGGCGGGAGGCCGCGCGCGCCCACGGCGAACGGTTTTCCCAGGTACGACCGGCGTGTACCTTCGTGGAGGTTTCGGGTTTCATCGATCCGGAGTGGTTGGTGGAGTTCGAGGTCGACGCCGTGATGGGAACAAGCGACCGCTAGATCGGGTGGGGCTGATCGGCGCGGTCGCGGCAGGGGCGGCACGGGCTGTCGACAACCAACGGGTCAGCGCGCGGGTTCCGGACGCAGCCGGGCCCACCGCCCGGGGGTACGAGCACTGGTCTGCCGCTGTTCGCGTGCGATTGGCGCTTCGTCGCGGGCAACGCGGTGCCCGTGACGCAAAGCCTGGCGGCCGAGGGCCATCACGTCGGCAGGTGTGCGGTCACCCAAGCTGCCGCGCGGCGCGCCGATGCGCGGGACAGCCACGCGTCCTGAATTACTTCGGCCAGTTCCCTACGGGTCAGCTCGCCGATCCGACT
Organism: Micromonosporaceae bacterium; assembly: GCA_032160285.1. Classification (GTDB taxonomy): domain Bacteria; phylum Actinomycetota; class Actinomycetes; order Mycobacteriales; family Micromonosporaceae; genus Planosporangium. Next base: position 3,009 of record JAVHWE010000476.1, read on the forward strand.
GGCCCGCAGCAGGACGGACGGGTGGCCGTCGAAGTGTGCGGTAGTGAAAAACGGCGACGCCTTGTCCTGAACCAGCGCCTGCTTGTCGGCCTCGGACGCCACCCAGAAAACGATCACATCCGCATAGCGTTCCCCGTTGGTGGGGTCGACCGCGTCCGGTCGCGGATTGCGGAAGAAGATGAACGACCGTCTGCCCACCTGATAGACCGGATTCTCGCCGGTCCCGTACTCGACGGTGACGTGTGGCATGACCAAAGCCAGTTCGTGCACGTCTTCGACCCGAGCGGGCCGGCTCCCCTCGTCGGACACATTCCCCACTGTATGTCGACGGGTACCTCCTACCCGCGCTCCGCTTCAACCGGTGCGGGCATGCTTGTCGGGCGCCCAGCCCGGCCGGGCGGCAACAGGTCGATGTGTGCGGGCAGCCCACGCCGTTCGGGCCTACCGCGGATCGACCATCGCCTCAGGGCACCGGCGCACGCTACGGTATCCGGGCGTTGTGGCCAGACCTCATTCACGAAGGGTCAATCCCATGCAGGCTCGCATGGCAAGCCGTATCGCAGCGGTCGGCACGACCGTCGCGCTGCTGCTCCCCGGGTACGCGCCGGCCGCGTCCGCCGGTACCGGTACCGCCCGGTACACGATCACCGATCTGGGCTCGTTGGGTACCGGTGATCTCAGCGTCGCCACCGCGGTCAACAACGCCGGCCAGGTGGTCGGCTACAGCAATCCCAGCCCGATCACCACGCACGCGTTCCGCTGGACCAACGGGGTGCTCGCCGACCTCGGTACCAATCCGGGCGGCGCCTCCAGCCGGGCCGATGCGGTAAACGACGCCGGCCAGGTCGCCGGTGCCGCCGACCGGACGTCCGGCGGCTTCGCCTACCCGGTCCGGTGGAGCGCCGGTGGTGTGATCACCGACCTTGGCGGTCCGGTCACCAACGCGCTCGGCCTCGCCCGGGGGATCGACCCGGCCGGCCGGGTCGTCGGCGGTCAGCGGCCGGACAACTCGGAGGGCAACCCGCTCGGCACCCTGTACCAGGTGGACGGTACGCGTGTCGACCTCGGCCCGAACCTGGGCGTCGCCGCCGGTATCAACGCGGTTGGACAGGTGGTGGGCTCGCCGGCGTACATCTGGCGCGACAGCAGCGTGACGTTCCTGCCGGGTTTCCCCGGCACCGGCACGGCGGCCGCCACCGCGATCAGCATCAGCGGGCAGGTGGTCGGCTCGGCGGGCGCGGGCTCCTCGGAGCTTGCGGTGCGGTGGCAGAACCGGACGCCGATCAACCTCGGCACTGTGGACGGCATCACCCGCAACCGGGCCAACGCGGTCAACGCGGCCGGCCAGATCGTCGGTACCGCCGACCCGGAGTGCGTGCCGTGCGCGCCACCGCGGGCATGGTTGTGGCAGGCGGGCACCATCACGGCGCTGGACACCCTGCTCCCGGCCGGCTCCGGCTGGACGCTGCGGCAGGCGAACGGCATCAACGACCGGGGCCAGATCGTCGGCGCCGGTATCCATAATGGACATATGCGCGGGTACCTGCTGACGCCGGCGTTCAGCGCCACGGTCAACTTTCAGCCGGCCGGTGTACCGGTGCCGATCGGGTACCGGGCCGACACCGGTGCGCCGTTCGGAGCGCGCGGCGGTGGCCTGAGCTACGGCTGGAACATCGACAACAGCGCCAACACCCGGGACCGCGATGCGCCCGGCGCACCGGATCAGCGCTACGACACGTTCAACCACCTGCAGAAGTCGGGCGGCGCGACGCGGTGGGAGATCGCCGTACCCGATGGCCGGTACGTCGTCCACGTGGTCGCCGGCGATCCGGGCTCCGTTGACAGTACGTTCAACCTCACCGTGGAGGGCGTGTCGGCGGTGTCCGGCACGCCCAGCGCGACACAGCGCTGGTTCGAGGGTACGGTCCTCGCGACGGTCTCCGACGGCCGGCTCACCATCGCCAACGGCGCCGGCGCGGTCAACAACAAGGTCAGTTACCTGGACATCGTCAGCGCCTGACAGGTCGTCACGAACGGGGGCGGCAAGCCGGTCGACCCGGTTTGCCGCCCCCGTCCGTCGTGGACTCAGAGACCGTTCTTGATCGCTGTGATCAACTCTCCGTTGCTGGTGTCACCGGAGAACTCCCAGAAGAACGCGCCGCCGAGACCCTGTGTCCTGGTGTAGCCCATCTTGCCGCTGATCGTGCTCGGGGTGTCGTAGGCCCACCACTCGCTGCCGCACTTGGCGAACGCGGTGCCGCCGGCCGTCCCGGTGCTCGGACATCTGGTCTTGATGACCTTGTAGTCCTCCACCCCGGCCTCGTAGGTGCCCGGCGCCGGACCGGTGGCGGTTCCGCCCGGCGTGGCCTGGGTGACCCCGGTCCAGCCCCGGCCGTAGAACCCGATACCGAGCAGTATCTTGCTCGCCGGCACGCCCTTGCTCTTCAGCTTCTGGATCGCCGCGTCGGCGTAGAAGCCGGCGATGGGGATTCCGGTGAACGACGTCAGCGGCGAGTGCGGGGCGGTCGGGCCTTGCGGGGCCCAGGCGCCGAAGTAGTCGTACGTCATCGGGAAGACCTTGGTCAGCTTCGAGA
>JAVHWE010000487.1:0-10084 GCA_032160285.1 Micromonosporaceae bacterium
CGGACGCACCGTCGACCGGGTTGTCGCCCAGTGTCACGAGGAGATCCGCGAGCTGGTACGGCTGGGTGTACCGGCCGCCCGGATCGTGCTGATGCCGTCCGGTGTCAACGGCACCCGGTTCACGCCGGTCGGGCCGGCGGCGCCACGGCTCGGCGGTCGCCCGCGGGTGCTGTCCGTCGGGCGGCTGGTGGAGCGCAAGGGCTTCGCGGACGTCATCCGCGCGATGCGGTACGTGCCCGACGCCGAGTGCGTCATCGTCGGCGGTCCACCCGACGCGCCGCTCGACGACGATCCGCACGCCCGGGCGTTGCGCATGATCGCCGAGGAGTGCCGGGTCGCTGACCGGGTACGCCTGGTCGGCGCGGTGCCGCCGCACGCCATGGCCAGCTGGTACCGCTCGGCGGACGTGCTCGCCGCCGCGCCCTGGTACGAGCCGTTCGGATTGACGCCGCTGGAGGCGATGTCGTGCGGCGTACCGGTGGTCGCGAGCGCCGTGGGTGGCCTTGTCGACACCGTGGTCGACCGGGTGACCGGTGATCTGGTACCGGCCCGCAATCCCCGGGCGCTCGGTCTGGCGCTCCGCCGCCTGTTGGCCGATCCGGCCCGCCGGGCGGCCTACGCGTCCGCGGCCCTGGACCGGGCCCGTTCGCGCTACTCGTGGAGCCGGGTTGCCGATCAGCTCGCCGCACTCTACTCGACCGTGGCGGCGGTTGCGGAGTCCACCGAGGCGGTGGCCTGATGCGCGACGACACGCCGGGGGTGGTCGACAACCATCTGGCCGCGCTGGCGGCGGCCCTCGTCCCGTACCGGGCCGCGGCGGACCGACTGGCGCAGTGGGGTGGTCAGCTCGCCTGGACCCTCGGCCGGGGCGGCCGGCTGCTGGTCGCCGGCAACGGCGGCAGCGCCGCGGAGGCGCAGCATTTCGCGGCCGAGTTGATCGGCCGGCTCCGCGAGGACCGCACCCCGCTGTCCGCCGTCGCGTTGTGCGCCGATTCCGCCGCGGTGACCGCGATCAGCAACGACTACGGCTTCGAAAACATGTTCGCCCGTCAGGTACGCGGCCACGGTCGGCCCGGCGACATCCTGGTGGTGTTGTCCACCAGCGGTCGCAGCGCGAACCTGTTGGCCGCGGTCACGGCGGCCCGGGAGGGCGGCATGCGCACCTGGGCGCTGACCGGCCCGGCGCCGAACCCGCTCGCCGCCGCCTGCGACGAGGCCATCACCTGCCCCTGCGCCGACTCCCAGATCGTGCAGGAGCTGCACCTGGTCTCCGTCCACCTCATCTGCGAGTACGTCGACCGGACCCTGCCGGTGGTGCTGGGTTCGGGTACCCGCCACGACGCGGCCCGGTGCGACACCGGCGGCCCGGGCGCCCCGACGACCTGCCATGATCCGATCGGGGCCGCGGCGCCCGTTGCGGACCGGGTACCGGATCTGGTCGGTCGATCGGCCGGCGTCGCTCACCGCACCAACGGGTACGGCGGTGGGCGGTGAATCCGCGCGGCCCCTTCGTCATCGTCGGTGACGTGCTGCTGGACCGTGATATCGACGGCGAGGTGCGCCGGATCAGCCCCGATGCTCCGGTACCGGTCCTCGATGAGGAGTCGGCCACCGACCGGCCCGGCGGTGCCGGACTCGCGGCCCTGCTCGCCGCCGGTGATGATTACCCGGTTGTGCTGGTCACCGCGCTGGCCGACGACGACGCCGGCGCCCGGCTACGCGACCTGCTCGGCGCCGCGGGCGTGACGGTGTACGCCCTGCCACTGCCGGGCGCGACCGCCGAGAAGATCCGGCTGCGCGCCGCCGGCCAGCTGCTGCTCCGTCTCGACCGGGGCGGTACCGATCCGCGGCCACCGGGCCCGGCCCCGGATGCCGCGCTGGCCGCCCTCCGCGACGCGGCGGTGATCCTGGTCAGCGACTACGGCCGCGGGGTGGCCCGGCATCCCGACCTGCGGACCGCTCTGGAAACGACCAGGGCGCCGGTCGTGTGGGACCCGCACCCGCGCGGACCCGAGCCGACGCCCGGCACCCGGCTGGCCACCCCGAACGAGGCCGAGGTCCGCGCCTTCACCGGTGCCGGCCCCGGTTGCGGTGTCACGCCGTTGGTGGCCGCCACGCGCGGTGGTCACCAGCTACGGCAGCGCTGGCGGGTCGGCGCCGTCGTGGTCACGATGGGCGCGCGCGGCGCGGTGCTCTGCCATACCGGCCCGACGCCGCTGGTCGTATCGGCCCCGGCGGCGGTCGGCGATACCTGTGGCGCGGGTGACAGGTTCGCCGTCGCGGCAGCCCGGGCGCTGGCCCGTGGAGCCCTCGTGTCCGAGGCCGTCCAGCACGCCGTGGCGCGGGCCGCCGACTACGTCGCGGCGGGTGGCGTCGCCACGGCTTTGCCCCACCGGGCGGGCCGCGGCCCCACCGCGCCAGCGGACCGGGCGGGTGGCGGTCCCACCGCGCCGGCGGACCGGGCGGGCGGTGGTGTCGCGACGCCGGCGGCTAATGGTCCGCGCCTCGCCAGTCGGGTGGTCGCCGAGGTCAGGGCCCGCGGCGGCACCGTGGTCGCCACCGGTGGCTGCTTCGACCTGCTTCACGCGGGGCACGTGACCACCCTGCAGGCGGCCAGGCAGCTCGGCGACTGCCTCATCGTGTGCCTCAACTCCGACGCCGGCGTCGCCGCCCTCAAAGGCCCGGACCGGCCGCTCACCGCGCAGGCCGACCGGGCGCGGCTGCTGACCGCCCTCGGCTGTGTCGACGCTGTCGTCATGTTCGACGAGCCGACGCCGGAAGCGGTGCTGTCCTGGCTCCGCCCGGACATCTGGGTCAAGGGCGGCGACTACGCCGACGGCGGACCGGAGCTGCCCGAGGCGGCACTGGTCGCGGAGTGGGGTGGGCAGACCGTGATCGTGCCCTACCTGGACGGACGGTCCACCACGAACATGATCGCCGCGGCCCGGGCCGTGGCACGCCAAGCGGAGGGAGCAGCATGACCACGTCGTCGACAGCACTCCAGACGGGCGCCGCGGTCCTGGTGACCGGGGGGTCCAGCGGTCTCGGGGCGGCGGTCGTCACCGCGCTCGTCAAGTCCGGCGGTCGGCCGTACGTGATAGACCGCCAGCCGCCGGCCGACGACGTACCGTGGCTGGCCTGCGACCTGGCCGATACGCGCGCCGCCGAGGACGCCACCCGGCAGCTCGCCGAGCAAGCCGGCGGGTTCACCGGTGTGGTCACCGCCGCCGGCATGGACGTCCCGGGCGCGCTCGACGACATACCGGGCGACGTGTGGGAACGAATCGTCACCGTCGATCTGCTCGCCACCGCGGCGGTCATCCGCGCGGCGCTGCCGTCGCTCAAGCAGACCCACGGTACCGTCGTCACGATCGCGTCAACGCTCGGCGTCAAGGCGGTCGGCGACGCGACCGCGTACTGCGCCGCGAAGTTCGGCGTGGTCGGGTTCACCCGCGCGCTCGCCGCCGAGCTGGCCGGTCAGGTCGGCGTCACCCTGGTGGTGCCGGGGGGCATGCGGACCGGCTTCTTCGACGATCGCGACGAACGGTACAAGCCCGGCCCGGACGCGATCCTCAACGATCCGGCCAACGTCGCGGCGGCCATCCTGTTCGCCCTCGGCCAGCCCCGCGGCTGCGCCGTCCGGGAGCTGGTGATCTGTGCCGAAACGGAAACCTCGTACCCGTGATTTTGGTGCTGCGCGCCCTCGGCGTCGGTGACCTGGCGACGGCGGTACCCGCGCTGCGGGCGCTGCGGGCCCGCTTCCCCGGCCAGGAACTGATGCTGGCCGCGCCGCGCTGGCTGATGCCGCTCGTCGACCTCACCGGTACGGTCGACCGGCTGGTGGCCGTCGACGACCTCGGCGCCCGCCGGTGGTGCGGGCCGGCGCCCACGCTGGCGGTGAACCTGCATGGACGGGGCCCGCAGTCGCATCGCCTTCTCGCCGCGAGCCGACCGGACCGGCTGATCGCCTACGCCAACCCGGCGGCCGGGCACGCCGACGGCCCACAGTGGAACCCGGCCGAGCACGAGGTGGACCGGTGGTGCCGGCTGCTCGGCTGGCACGGCATCCCGGCCGACCGCGACGACCTCGATCTGGCGGTCCCCCCGGCCCCGACGATGGGCGGCGTGACGGTGGTGCACCCGGGCGCCAAGTCACCGGTCCGCCGGTGGCCCGCCCCCCGATTCGCCGACGTTGCCCGGACCCTCGCGGCCGCCGGACACCACGTTGTGATCACCGGGTCGGCGGCCGAATACGGCCTTGCGGCACATGTCGCGCAAGCTGCCGGGCTGTCGCCGGCGGCCGTGCTGGCCGGGCGGACCGGGCTGCGCGAACTCGCCGCCATCGTGGCCCACGCGCGCCTGGTTGTCAGCGGCGACACCGGTATCGCGCACCTGGCCACCGCGTACCGGACACCATCGGTGGTGCTGTGCGGCCCGGTGCCGCCGCGCCTGTGGGGGCCGCCGCCGCACCGGCTGTACCACCGGGCGATCTGGCACGGCCGGCGGGCGGATCCCGGCGACGACCCGGGCCCGGACCCGCATCCGGCGCTGCTGGAGATCACCGTCGAGGAGGTGGTGACCGCCGCGTACGAGGCGGAGCGGGCGGCCGGACCGCGCGCGCACCGGCGCGACCACACGGTTGTCGGTGTGACCGGCCCGGGCGGGTGACGGATGCGGTTACGACGCAGCGACCCGAATACCGCGGGGTACACCCGCCGCCGGCACGGTCGAGGATTCGGCTACCGCGACCAGACCGGAGCCGTCCTGACGGACCCGCAGGAGCTGGAGCGGATCCGTGGCCTCGCGATCCCGCCGGCGTGGCGGAACGTCTGGATCAGCCCGCACCCGCGCGGCCACATCCAGGCGATCGGCGTCGACGCGGCCGGCCGTCGTCAGTACCGCTACCACGACGAGTGGCGTGTCCAGCGGGACGCGGCGAAGTTCGACCACGTCCTGGAGGTGGGCGAACGCCTGCCGGCTATTCGCGAGGTGGTCGACGAGCAGCTGGCGGAGCGGGGCCTGACCCGTAACCGGGTGCTGGCGGCCGCGGTGCGGCTGCTCGACGTGGGCTGCTTCCGGATCGGCGGTGAGGAATACGCCGCCGGAACCGACGCCACCTTCGGGCTGGCCACGATCCGTCGCGATCATGTCAGCCTGGTGCCGGGCGCGGTCCGGTTCTGCTACCCGGCGAAGGGCGGAATCGAGCGGGCGCTCGAGGTACCCGACGAGGCGGTACGCACCGTGGTGCGCGGGCTGCTCGCCCGCCGGTCGGACGCGCCGGAGCTGCTCGCGTACCGCGCCGGTACCGGCTGGTGCGACGTGCGCAGCACGGACATCAACGGGTACCTGCGTGAGGTCGGCGGGATCGACATCTCGGCCAAGGATTTCCGTACCTGGAACGCCACCGTGCTGGCCGCCATCATGCTGGCCGCCCACACGCGGGACGTGGCCGCGCAACGAAGACGCCCGTCGCCGACCGCCCGCCAACGTACCGTCGCCGCGGTGATGCGTGATGTTGCCGAGTACCTCGGCAACACGCCCGCGGTCGCTCGCGCGTCCTATGTGGATCCCCGGGTGGTGGACCTCTTCGCCGACGGGGTGACCATCCCGGCGGCACCCCGACTGGCCGACGGCTCACGCCCCGTCGACACGGCCACCCGGCAGGCCCTCGAGCGGGACGTCCTCGATCTGCTGCGCACGGACGGGAGTTGAGCGACCCCGGCGAGATCATTGGTTGGGGGAGCACGCTTTCTGGGTATCGGACGGGTATGCACGGGTCCACACGCGGGGTGTTGTTCGACGTCGACGGCACCCTGGTCGATACGAACTACCTGCACGCGGTCACCTGGTGGGAGGCGCTACGGCAGGTCGGCCGGGACGTACCCGCCGCCCGCATCCACCGCGCCATCGGGATGGGCTCCGACAAGCTGCTCGACCACCTGCTCGGCACCGACCGGGATAACGAGCTCAGCGATCGGGTCACCGCGGCGCACCTCAGCCTGTACGCCACGTACGCCGACCGGCTGCGCGCGCTGCCCGGTGCGCGGGACCTGCTGCGGACCTGCGCGGACCGGGGGTGGCGGGTGGTGCTGGCCTCGTCCGCCTCCCGCGACGAGCTGTCCGTCCTGCGCCGGGCGCTCGACGCCGACGACGTCATCCACGCCGCGACCAGTGCCAGCGATGCCGGTGAGAGCAAGCCGGAACCGGACATTCTCGGTAAGGCGCTGGAGGCCGCCGGCGTGTCCGCCGACCGGGCCGTGCTGGTCGGCGACTCGGTGTGGGATGTCATCGCGGCCGGTCGCGCCGGCATCCCGTGTATCGGCGTGACGTGCGGCGGCACCAGCGCCGCCGAGCTGCGCGAGGCGGGCGCGGTGGAGGTCTACGACGACCCGGCCGCGTTGGGCGCGGAGCTGGACAGATCCGCGCTGGCCCAGCGGCTCGACACCGACCCGACCGACAACTGATCCGTCCGCGGCCCGCCTCGCGCCCGCTCCGTTGCCGGCACGGCAATCGTGGTACGTGAGAACACGGACATCTATGCGTCCACATCGGTGGCCATTACGCTGTGCATCTCAGGATGGCGCTCGTCGGGCGCCCACGGCCTGCTCCTCACCTGCGCCGGTGGTCGAACACCGGCACCCGACTCCATGCGCCTCTCCGCCGTCGGCACCTGACCCGGTAGTGGCCTTGGTCGCTGTGCACGAGAGTGCTCTCCCCTCGCGTGCGGCATGCGCGCCAGCACGCTCGGGAGGGCATGCGCACCGGACCTTCGGGAGTTGGCATGGACCGTATGAACCGAACGTTTCGCCGCGGCACGCGAATGCTGAGCGGCCTGTCCATTGTGGCCTTGGTCGGACTCGGGTCCGTCGCGGTACTGCCGGTGGCGGCCGTCGCGGCTCCCGCGGCGCCGGCAGAGCTTGAGCTGAAGGCCGGTGCGGATCCGTCGATCACGCTGAGTTGGGCGGCGACCCCGGGAGCGGCAAGCTACCGCATCTACCGCGGTACCACGTCGGGCGGCGAGAGCGGCTCACCCATCGCGACCGTCACCGGCGTCGGCTACACCGACGTCAACCTCAGCCGGACCCCGATCTACTTTTATCAGGTCACCGCGGTGAGCTCCACGGGCGAGTCCGCCCGTAGCGTCGAGGAGGCCTCGAAGACGCCGCTGCCGATCGGTACCGGTGGCAACGTCGCCGGCCTGCCGTCCGGCAACGCGATGGTCTACTACTGCAGGGACGCCCTGTTCGGAGGCTTCGACTGGTTCCAGACGCTGGTTGGCTGGTTCCCGCAGGTCCTCGACTCGGCCGGGTCGACCTCGCCGGGCCGGCGGGTGGCCGACATGGCCTACGCCCAGGAGGGCACCATGACGTTCAACAACGTCGTGGTTCCGACCACTGGCTTGTACACAGTGGACTGGCGATACGCCTTCACGGACGGGCTGTTCCCCGGGGTGAAGAACCGCCAGATGGGCCTGTCGGTCAACGGCAGGGTCATCACCACGACCCAGAGCTTCCCCATCACGGGCGACTTCGACACCTACCGGCACTCCTCGCTCCAGGTGCGCCTGAACGCGGGGGTCAACTCCATCACCCAGTTCGCCGTCTCCGATCACGGTCTGTCCAGAGTGGATCAGATGTCGGTGGCGCCGGCCGCCGCATCGGTACCCGGTGGACCCACGAGCCTGCGGGCGACGCCGGGTAACGGATCCGTGCGACTGAGCTGGGCGGGCAGCGCGAGCGGCAATCCGACGTCGTACCGCGTCTACCGGGGCACCATGTCCGACGGCGAGGTCAACACGCCAATCGCCACCACGAACGGTACGACGACGACGTTCACCGATACCGGCCTGCGCAACGGCACCAGGTACTTCTACTTCGTCGCCGCCGTCAACGCGGTCGGCGGCTCGCCCAACTCCAATGAGATGTCGGTGCTGCCGACCGCGGGCTGACCGTCGCGTGGGCTCATCCAGGACGCGGCGTTGGTCGTCGGCGGGGGTCACCTCATCGGTGGCCAGCGCCGCGTCTGGCCGCGCACAACCCGGACCGTTCGCTCTGTTGGGCGCGCACGCCAAACAGAGCGCGCCGGTCCCGAAGGATCCGGCGCGCCCCATGTGGGTACTGCTCTACTGTGTGGTACCGCTCAGCTGAACGGGTCGAGCGTGAGGAACGCCGTCGTCGGGTTGGCGTCGTGGACGAGCGACTCGTGGTTTCCGACGTCGTCGAACGCGAAGCCGTACGCCTTGGTGTCGACCATCTGCGCGTGGATCTTGCGCGAGTACTGGTTGCTCACCACGTCCTGGTAGAAGCCCGCCGTGCTGGTGTCCGGCTGGTTCGGGTTGGTGATCAACGTACCCCGGTTGTATCCCGCGCAGAGGGTGCGCGAGATCGGCCCCCGGACGAGGTCGTTCGGCGCGTCCAGCAGATTGAAGCAGCCGAAGATGCTGTTCGAGTCGGGCTTCTGGAAGCTGGTGACGACCGCACCGGAGGAGTTGGTGAAGTTCATGACGTTGCCGGAGACCCGACCGAAGAACTTGTTGGTCGGCTGGGCCGCGAAGGGCGTGACGGTCAGCGTCGACGTCGCGTACTTCGCCCACACACGGTTGACGTAGTCGTTCATCACGGTCGCCGGCAACCCGCCCGACTCGATGCCGTGTCCCGGCGAGAGCGCACGCAGGATCGTGCCGCTGGGGTTCCTCTTGATCAGGCTTGCCCAGCCGCCCGGCTGACCCGCGAGGGCGGTGAAGAAGCCGTTGTAGCCGCCCGCCTTGAGGTGGCCGGTGGTCTGGGTCGCGCCGGCGGTGTTCTGGACGCCGACGGCGTACGGGGCCGAGAACATGTCGACCTGAGTGCTGTTGATAAACAGGCCGCTGGAGTTGAGCGTGTACTCAGACCAGTTGAACAGGATGTTCACGTTGGGGTCGGACGGGTTCTGCACGGCCGGCTGGACGAGGCCACCGGTGGTCAACCGGAAGACCAGCTTCTGGCCGTAGGAGAAGTACACGCGACCGGAGAACTGCGGCATCCGGATGGTCATGGACTGTCCGTTGGCCGGTCCGGGGATCGACGCGTCGGGTGCCGGGGTCGGCGGGTTGCCCCCGGCGGGCCAGGGGTGGAAACCGCCGCCGGCGTCGGCCCAGCCCTGCTGGCCCGTCGTAAGGAGCGTCCCGAGATTGTAAATGAAGACCGCGTCGCTACGGCCTGAGCTGTTCTTGATGGTGAGCGGAATGGTCGCGGGGACCGCCGCCTCGGCCGGGGTGGTGACGGCGACGACCGCGAGTCCTCCCGCCACGGTCGCCGCGGCGGCGAGTGACGCCAGCACCTTTCGTTTGACACTCACGTGCATTCTCCTCGTCGGTAGATCCCATGGGAGCGAGTTGGGAAGTATTGACGCCGCCCGCGGGCGCGCCTCACCAACCACGGGTCCCGCCGCCGACCGCCGAGCGGCAACCGGTGACCGGCGCTGCGCTGCACCAGCGGGGTGGGACCGATCGTCCGTGAGAGCGCTCTCAGGATCTCGCCGTGAACGACGTGTGTCAATATTGACAACCACATAATAATTTAACCTGACGGTAACCGTGACCGTTGATATCAGGCGTCAGATGTGCTTGATCGGGATCGGCGTCGACGGCACCCTCTCGCCAGTGCGCGATACCCGGAAGACGGTACCGATTGTCCCGTTCTGTCCTCGCCAACAGCGGGTCGGTCCAGGCGTCGGTCCAGGCTGGACACGCGGGTCGGACCCGACGTCGGTCGCGGCGACCCGCCCGGCGGCGCGGCGCCGGCGACCAGGTGTACCGGGGGCGGGCGTCCCGCCGGCAAGGGGCCGCCGGATCACCGATCCTCGACATACGGCCTATTGTGGGGCGGTGGCAGTCATCCCCGGCGGGAGATATTGGCGGTGGGCCGTTGTGGCTGCCGCCATGCTCGTCGTGGGCGGGGTGCCCGCGTTGGCCAACGCCCGACCGGTTCGGTCGGCGTCGATCGGACCGGCGCAGCTGCGTGACCGGATCATGGCCTCGGCCGTTCGGCCCTACCAGGGGTACGCGGTGAGCACCGGCTCGGCCGGCCTGCCCACGCTGCCCCAG
>JAVHWE010000518.1:0-3405 GCA_032160285.1 Micromonosporaceae bacterium
AGCTGCCCGGCCGCGCCGAGCCGGTCGAGTACCGCCTGGTGCAGCCGTTCCCACAGGCCGGCCCGGGTCCACTCGGCGAACCGGCGATGCGCAGTTGGTCGAGTGACCCCGAACATAGCTTCCGGCAGCTTCCACCACGAGCAGCCGGCCTGGGTCAGGTACAGGATCGCGGCCAGCACCTGCCGGTCGTCGGTGCGCCGGCGGCCGCCGCCCTGTGGGCGTCTCGGCGCTGGCGGGATCAACGGCGCGGCGATCTCCCACAGCGAGTCAGGCGCCCACTTCCCGATGACATCCATGTCCACAAAGGAAGATCATGGCTCCTGGCCGCCGTAGATCCAAACGAAACATGGACTTAGCACGGGGTTTCGCGGGTGCTACCCCAGCTGGTCGCGGCGGCGGGTCAGGTAGGCGGTCTCGGCGGTGTTGCCCGCCAGTTCGATGGCTTTGTCGTACGCCGCGCGCGCCTGCTGACTGCGGCACAGCCGGCGCAACAGGTCGGCGCGGGTGGCGTGGTAGGCGTGATAGTCGGCCAACGTGTCCGCCAGGCGGTCGACGGCCGCCAGTGCCACCTCGGGGCCGTCGAGCTCGGCGGCCGCGATGGCCCGGTTGAGGGCGATGATCGGTGAGGGGTCGAGGCGGACGAGCTGGTCGTAGAGGGCGCCGATCTGTGACCAGTCGGTGTCGCGTACGTCGCGGGCGGAGGTGTGCACGGCGTTGATGGCGGCGAGGATCTGGTACCGACCCGGGGCCACCCCGGCGGCAGCTACGGTGGCCAGGCGTTCGCGTACCAGTTGATGGCCCTCGGCGATCAGTGTCGCGTCCCAGGCCCCGCGGTCCTGCTCGTCGAGGGTGACCAGTTCGCCGCTCGTCGAGACGCGGGCGGTGCGGCGGGCATCGGTGAGGAGCATCAGCGCCAGCAGCCCGGTCACCTCACCGTCGGTCGGTAGGAGGGCACGGATCAGGCGGGTGAGCCGGATCGCCTCGGCGGTCAGGTCGTCACGTACGGGATCGGTGTCGGGGCCGGTCGCCAGGTAGCCCTCGTTGTAGTCGAGGTAGAGGACGTCCAGGACGCCGGAGACGCGGGCCGGCAGATCCTCTGCGGACGGCACCCGATAGGGGATGCGAGCCGCCTTGATCTTGGCCTTCGCGCGGGTGATCCGCTGCCCCATGGCCGTCTCCTGCACCAGGAAGGCACGGGCTATCTCGGGCACGGTCAGACCGGCGACCATGCGCAGCGTCAGTGCCACGCGGGTCTGCAGCGCGAGCGCCGGGTGGCAGCAGGTGAAGATCAGCCGGAGCCGGTCGTCGTCGATGGCGCCGGGAGACTCGGGCGGGCCGTCGTCGTACAACAGCTGAGCCTCCTTCTGCTTGTCGTCGCGCTTGTTCTCGCGCCGGATCCGGTCGATGGCCTTGCGGTTGGCGGTGGTCGTCAGCCAGGCGCCGGGATTGGGGGGTACGCCGTCGGCGGGCCACCGCTCGACGGCGGTGGCGAACGCCTCGGCGGCCGCCTCCTCGGCGAGGTCGAGGTCACCGAAACGCCTGGTCAGGGCGGCGACCACCCGCGCCCACTGCTCGTGGTGGGCACGGATGATCGCCTCCCGCACGTCGACCGCGCTCACCGGAACGGCCGCACCTCGATCTTCCGGTTACAGGCCTTCGACCCCTCGGCTGCCAGCTTGAGCGCCACGTCGAGGTCGGCAGCTTCGATGATCCAGAAGCCGATGAGGAACTCCTTCGACTCCAGGAAGGGCCTGTCGGTGAACAATGCCTCCTCGCCCCGGTTGTCGATCGCCGTGGCCGTGCTGGGCGCGCCGAGGCCGCCGACGAAGACCCAGTAACCCTCGGCCCGGAGCCGGTCGCTGAACACATCGATCGCAGCCTGCTCGTCCGAGGTGGCAAGGTCGGTCGTATCGGTGATCACGGAAACCAAATCCTGCATCTCGCATTATCTCCTGTGCTTCGGGGACGCCCCTCGCGGCGACCGCTCACCCGTGCGACGAACCCACCCGGCCCCGATCCGACATCGCCGCCCGGATTTCTTTTCAGGGATGTTCTGGTACACCGATGGTGCGCGAATACCGCGCGAGGAAGCAAACGTAGTCGTGTCTGCTTTCACATGGTTACGCGATGCGTCTCTCAGCCCCGGGAGCGGGTGCAGGGGCGGACTCAGACATGCAGGGTGGGCCGGTAGATGAGCTCTTGGGTGTGGCCGTCGAGCGTCCGGCTCTCGATCAGCTCGAGGTCGAAATCGGCCCCACCCCGGAAGATCGGATCCAGTCCGGTCTGACCGGTGATTACGGGGAAGAGCGTCACCTGGACGCGATCGACCAGACCGGCGGCCATCAGCGCCCGGTTCATCGACAGGCTGCCGTGCGAGCGCAACGGCACCTCGGACTCCTCCTTGAGCCGGGCGACGACGTCGACGGCGTCACCGCTCACGACGGTCGCGTCCGGCCAGTCAAGGGGTCCTTTCAACGTGGTCGACACCACGGTTGCCGGCAGGTTCCGCATCCGGGTGACCCATGGGTCACGCACCTCGGATTCCTCCGTGCTCGAGGCCAGCATGCGCGCGAATGCCCGATACGTGTTGGCCCCGAGGACCATCCGCTGCTCCTGGTCGTACCAGGCGAGGCGGTGGTCGAGCAGCTCGGGGCCTTGCTTGCCCCAGTAGCCGCCCCAGTTGCCGCTAGCGGCGCCGAAGCCGTCCAGGCTGGTAAACACGTCGACAGTGTATGTAGCGGTCATGGCGTTCTCCTCGGGTACGGTTGATTGAGTGTGCCGGTACAGGGCGGCACCTATGTCACTGCTTCGGGTCGGGCGTGGCCGTCGCGTACCGGCCCCTTTCATGGGCGGCCTCACCCCTGCTACGAACACCTCAGCCCCGATCCGACACCGCCTCCCTGATTTCTTTCGAAAATTTCTGGTACGCCGGTTGTCCGGTAACTGCTGACAGCGCAGGGCCGTTGCCGGGCTGATCACGACGACTATCGTTGTCGGAGGTGGTTGACCTCGTGGAAATGGCGTTCGACGCGGTGGCGGATGTCGACCCGACGCGCGGCGGGGATACAGCGTCCACCTCTAGGCTGATATCTGCCCGGCACGAGGAGTAGCCCGTCCGACGCGGCGACGACGGCGCGCATCGAGGAAGGCCACGATCGTGAACGCAGACAGCGTCAACGCAGCGGCCGGCCCCATGCCCGCCGCGTTCATCGGACACGGTAACCCGATGAACGCCCTCGAGGTCAACCGCTACACCACCGCCTGGAAGGCGTTCGGTAAGGCGGTGCAACGCCCCCGCGCCATCCTCGTCATCAGCGCACACTGGTACATCAATGCCACCGCCGTCACCGCCATGCCACGGCCGCGGACCATCCACGACTTCTACGGGTTCCCCTCGGAATTGTT
>JAVHWE010000523.1:0-3117 GCA_032160285.1 Micromonosporaceae bacterium
CGGTGCCGGCCGCCGCCCCCGGTGACTGGACCACCTACCACCACGACAATGGCCGTACCGGGGTGGCGCCCGACCTGGGCCCGCTCGGAACCCTGTCACGCGCCTGGACCGCCGCGCTCGACGGCGCCGTCTTCGGCCAGCCTCTCGTTGTTGGCGCCCGGGTGTTCGCCGCGACCGAAAACGACACCGTGTTCGCGCTGGACGCCGCGACCGGTGCCGTCGTCTGGTCCGCGCATGTCGGCACGCCGGTACGCCGGTCGGCCCTGCCGTGCGGCAACATCGACCCGCTCGGCATCACCAGCACGATGGTGTACGACGAGTCGACCAACCTGCTGTTCGCCCTGGCCGAACAGACCGGCGCGCAGCACATGCTCGTCAGCATCGACGCGACAACCGGCCAGGTGGTCGCCCAGCGGCCGGCCGAACCGCCGATGGGCGACCGCGTCGCGCACCAGCAGCGCGCCGCGCTGAACCTGTTGGGTGGCCGCGTCTACATCGCCTACGGCGGCCTGTTCGGCGATTGCGGCAACTACATCGGCTCGGTCGTCTCGCTACCCACGACCGGCACCGGAGCACTGACCAGCTTCGCGATACCGACCCAACGCGAGGCCGGCATCTGGGCCCCCGGCGGCGGCACCCTCGTGGGCGGCAACCTGGTGTACGCCGTCGGCAACGGCGCGGCGACGTCCGGCACCTACGACGGAAGCGACTCGGTCGTCGCGGTGACACCGCAGCTGCAACTGGCCGACCGGTTCGCGCCGACGACCTGGCCGCAGGACAACGCCGCCGACCTTGACCTGGGTTCGATGACCCCCGCGTTGGTCGGATCGTTCGTTTACGCCGACGGCAAGCGCGGTACCGCGTACACGCTGCGGGCCAACCAGTTCGGCGGCATCGGCGGGCAGATCGCGCAGAATGCCGTGTGCCGGGCGTTCGGCGGCCCCGCCGTCAACGCCGACACCGTGTACGTGCCGTGCGCGGACGGCCTGCGGGCGGTCCGGGTGACCAGCACCGGCCAACTCCAGGTGCTGTGGCGCGGACCGGCGACGGGCCGCGGCTCACCCGTGGTAGGCGGCGGGGCGGTCTGGGTCGTCGACTACGACGGCGGCACCCTCTTCGCCCTCGACCCCGCCACCGGCGCGGTACGCCAGCAGATCGCCATCGGTACCGCCCCCCACTTCGCCTCACCCACGCTGTCCGGTACCCGCGCCTACGTCGGTACCGTGTCCGGGGTGGTCGCCATCGGCGGCGCCTGATCGGCTGAGCTGATCGGCCGAACCTGACCGGAATCGGAGCCGCCACCGGGTCGTGCGGTTCGCCGCCGCTCGGTGGCGGTTTCGAGTAGTCGGCCGTACCGGCTTCGCGCCAGTGCCGACGGCGCAACGGCGTTACCGCTCGGTGGTGGTGTCGGGGGTGAATCGGTAGCCGATACCGGGTTCGGTGATGAGGTAGCGCGGTCGGCTGGGATCGGGTTCGAGCTTGCGGCGCAGGTTGGCCAGGTGGACGCGGAGGTAGTTGGTTTCGGTTTCGTATGCCGGTCCCCACACCTGCTGGAGTAGCTGCTTGTGGGTGACCAGCCGGCCCGGCTCACGGATGAGGGTTTCGAGGAGGTGCCATTCGGTGGGGGTGAGGCGCACCTCGCCGGTCGGGGTGGTGACCCGTTTGGCGGCCAGGTCGGCGGTGAAGGCGTGGGTGGTGACGACGGCGGTTGCGGTGGTTGGCGCGGCGCGGCGCAGCGCGGCGCGCATACGGGCGAGGAGTTCGTCCATGCCGAAGGGTTTGGTGACGTAGTCGTCGGCGCCGGCGTCGAGCGCGTCGACCTTGGCGGGTTCGGCGTGACGGGCAGACAGGATGATGATCGGGGCGGTGCACCAGCCGCGGAGGCCCTCGATGACGGCGACACCGTCCAGGTCGGGTAGGCCGAGGTCGAGGATGATCAGTTCGGGTGGGGTGCGGCTGGCGGCGGTGAGGGCCGCCGCGCCGTCGACAGCCGTGGTCACCTGGTAGCCGCGAGCGGCCAGGGTGATCCGCAACGCTCGGAGCAGGTGCGGATCGTCGTCGACGATGAGGACGCGGGTCATGGCCGGCTCGTGCTGGCCGGCGCTACCGGGATGGTGATGGTCATGGTGAGGCCGCTGCCGGGGGTGTCGGTCGGGGTGATGGTGCCGCCCATGGCTTCGGTGAAGCCGCGGGCAATGGCCAGGCCGAGGCCGAGGCCGGCGGTGGTGGTGCGGTCGTGCAGGCGCTGGAACGGTTCGAAGATGCGCTTACGATCGGCGCCGGGCACACCGGGGCCGTAGTCGATGACGTGCAGTTCCACGTGGCCCTGGTCGGCGTGGCCGTGGAGCCGGATGGGCTGGCCGGACGCGCTTGCGGCCTGGGCGTTGGCAATAAGGTTGGCGATGACACGTTCGAGCAGACCGGTGTCGGCGTGTACCAGGGGAAGGTCGTCGGGGATGTCGACCTCGACGGGGGTGTCGCCCGGTGGTGTGTGCAGCAGGGCTTGCGCGGCGACGGCGTCCAGCGCCACCGGCTGTAGGTTGACGCTGAGCACCCCGGCCTGTAGCCGACTCATCGACAGCAGGTTGTCCACGAGGGCATCGAGCCGGTCGTTGGACTCCTCGATGGTCGCCAGCAGCTCCGCCTGTGCCTGGGGCGGCAGGTCGAGGTCGGGTTGGCGAAGGCTGGAGACAGCGGCCTTGATGCCGGCGAGCGGGGTGCGCAGGTCGTGCCCGACGGCGGCGAGCAGTGCGGAGCGGACCCGGTCGACCTCGGCGAGGTCGCGGGCCCGGTTGGCCTGGTCGGCCAGCCGTTGGGCTTCCAGGGTGCGGGCGGCGGCGGTGGCCAGCCGGTTCAGGGTGCGGCGGTCCGCGGCGAAGATGTCCGGTCCCCAGGCGGCCAGGCGCAACCCGTTGCCGGCCGAAGCAGTAAGGACCGGTCGGCCAGCGGGCGGCTGGCCCACCGCTGCGACGGTGTGTTCACTGGCGGCTCCGCTTTCCAGCAACGCGACGGCGGTCATGGCGAACGTATCGCGGACGTGCTCCAGCAGCCGGGTCAGCGACTGTTCGGACACCGGTTCGGCGGTGGCGTGGGCGAGCACGGCGGCCTCGGCGTCGC
>JAVHWE010000162.1:0-3083 GCA_032160285.1 Micromonosporaceae bacterium
CCGCGCCGCCCACGCCGCCAGCGCGCCCGCGTCGTCGTCGATGTGTTCGAGCACCTCGAAGGCGCAGACCAGGTCGAACCGGGCCGCGCCAACCGCGTCGACGGTGCCGTGGTGCACCTGTCCGCGACCGACGCGGGCCAGGCGCTGCCGGGCGACCGCCGCCGACGCGGCGTCCGGCTCCACCCCGACGTACCGGTGGCGGCGGGCCAGCCGGACGCCGAGCGCCCCCTGGCCGCAGCCCACCTCCAGGACGTCGACCACCGACGGCGGCAGCAGTCGGGAGACCACGTCGAAGCGCAGCCACGCGTTCGGGGTCAACGGCGCCCACCGGTCCACGCCGGCGTTCCGCCTCGGGTCGCCGGCCATGTGCTCCTCGGCCTTGTGCTGCTCAGCCACGGCTTACCCGCCCTCGGGATCCGGGGCCCGCCACCGCCCGTACCCGGTCGACCAGCGGCGTCACGATCTCACCCGCGGCGAAGGACCGCTCGGCGCGCTCGCGCGCCGCGGCCCGCAGTCGTACCAGCGTCGCCCGGTCGGCGGCCAGCCGGCGCAGCGCGTCGGCCAGCGCGACCGGATCACCCGGTGGTACCAGCACGCCGGCGCCGCCCAGCGCCCGGCGCTGCGGCCCGGTGTCCGACGTGACCACGGCGCAGCCGGCCGCCGCACCCTGGAAGACCTTGTTCGGGACCACCCGTCGCGCCTTCTGTCCGGTACCGAAGATGCCCAAGCACACATCGTGCGCGGCGACCAGGGCGGGCAGCTCCGCGGCGGGCACCCAGTGGCGCCACACCACCCTGGTGTTCGCGGACGCGGCCCGCCGGGTCTCGTCGAGGTCCTGCCCGCCGCCCACCATCGTGACGTCGATCGGCGCCCCGGTGAGCCGGCCGAGCGCCTCCCCGATCACCGGCGCGCCCTGCAACGGCGTGTACAGCCCGAAGAACACCACCCGCAGCGCCCGGTCCGACCCGCCGGCGTCAGATGGGTGGCCGGCGTCAGGTAGGTGCCCAGCGTCGAACCATGCTTGGGGAGCGCCGACCGGTACCACCACCCCGCGGTCGCGGTACCGCGCCGGCACGGCGGCCAGGTGCTCGTCGGTGTCGACCACGACGATGTCGGCAGCGGCCAGCGCGGCCCGGTCGAGGATCCGCAGCGCCCGTTGCCGGAACCCACCCCGTACCCGCCGGTCACGCGCCGTGTCGCTGGCACCGATCAGGTGGTCGAGCACCACCGGTACGCCGCGGAACAGCAGCCGGGCCAGGTGCACGTCGAAGTGCCCGAGGTACCCGACGAGGACAACGTCCGGCGCCGGCAGCCGCCGCGCCCGCCGGGCCAGCCGCAGCCAGCACCCGGCTACCCGGGCCAGCAGCAACGGTACCCGCCACGGCCGGTTCAGCATCGCGACCCGGGCGGCGGTGTCCAGGCCCAGTGGCTCGTTACATGCCGGTACCTCGAATCCGCTCGCGCGCAGCCCCTCGGCGAGGGTGGCGACCCGCGGATGCGCGTCGGCGTCGTAGCTGCCGAAGACCAGTACGCGCATGACCCGACACCCTACCGAGCGGCACCCGGCCGGCCGGGCGCGCCGTCCCCGTAGGCTCGCGGCGTGTGCGAATCACCGCCAGCCGATCCGCCGCTGGCCGACGCGGCGCGGACCATCCCACCGCCAACCGATGTGCCGACCGCTGATCCCGCTCGCGGTGGGCGGTTCGGCGTGCGCCGGATGGTGCGGCTGGCGTTCGTCGTCGTCGCGGTCGCGCTCGGCGGGTACGCGCTGGCGCGGCGGTGGGACCGAGTCGGCCCGGCGCTGATCGACATCGGGGCGCCGACGGCCGCCGGTGCGCTGGTCGCGGTGGCGGCCGGCCTGCTCGCGACCATGCAGGTCTGGCGGGGGCTGCTCGCCGGCCTGGGCTCGCCGCTGCCGCTGGCCGCGGCGGCGAGGATCTTCTTCATCGGGCAGCTCGGCAAGTACATTCCGGGGTCGATGTGGCCGATCCTGGCGCAGATGGACCTGGCCGCCCCCTACCGGGTACCGCGACGCCGGTCGGCCACGGCGGCGCTGCTGACGATGCTGATCTGCCTGTGCGCCGGGCTGGTCGCGGCGCTGACCACGCTGCCGCTGTTCGTCGGCCGATCGACGGTCGAGGAGTCGGTGTCCGGCCGAGCCGGCTACGGCTGGGTCTTCGGCGCCGCCCCGGTTCTTTTGGTACTGCTGCACCCCCGGCTTCTCAACCCGGTACTGCGGCGGCTGTCCCGCCTGGTCCGGCGGCCCGCACCGGAGCAGCCGCTGGCCGGTCGGGTGATCGTGACCGCGCTCGGCTGGGCGCTGCTGTCATGGGTACTGCTCGGTGCCCACGTCTGGCTGCTCGCGACCCGGCTCGGCGCGCCCACCGCCGCCACCCTCCCGCTCGCCGTCGGTGGCTTCGCGTTCGCCTGGAGTGCCGGGTTCCTGGTGGTGATCGCACCGGCCGGGGCCGGTGTGCGGGACCTGCTGCTCATCGCGACGCTGAGCCCGGTCCTGAGCGTCGGGCCGGCCACGGCGGTCACCCTGGTCTCCCGCGCAGCCATGACGGGCGGCGATCTGTTGCTGGCCGGGCTGGCGGCGACAACGGGCCGACCACCGGCGCGACATTTGGACGCGCCATGAAACCGATGGCAGCCAGGATCGCGCGATGTGCCCGCACACGCCAACGGTCGAGCCGGGACGGCCCGTGCTGACCGGTCCGGGCAGCGTACCGAGCCGTCAGCCGCCGGGGGCCGCGGCTGGTTCGGTGATCACCGGATCGGTCGCCCGCGCCTGGTCGACCGTCATCCGCTGCGGCCGCGGGATCCGCAGCGTGACGGTGGTGCCCCGGTTGGGCTCGCCACTGACCATGATCTCCCCGCCGAGCGACTCGACGACGGCTCGGACGATCGCCAGCCCGAGGCCCGATCCGGTACCGGTACCGCGCCCCGGGGGCCGGGTGAGAAGGTGCTCGGCCGTCTCCGACGACATGCCGGACCCGGTGTCGCGGACCCGGACGCGCCACTCGTGGGCGGACAGCTCGCCGGTGACCTCGATACGGTCACCGGGCCCGGTGAACTTCACC
>JAVHWE010000120.1:0-10006 GCA_032160285.1 Micromonosporaceae bacterium
CAACCGGAGATCGCTTGCCAGAATGAGCAAACTACCGACGGGTACGTCACGTCCGGCCGCCGGCAGTGTCGCAATGGGAACACGCGGTCCGAGCGCCCCGGCAAACCGCCGTGACCAGCACACGCGCCACGTCGACGCGAGAGCCAACCGACCGGCCACCGGTGGACGACACAGCAACAGGACCACTGTGGGCGGTCGACAACCGAGTCCAGTCAAGCTCATGATCTCGACATATTCCAATCGGTAGCCGCTCGACTACCGAAAATTGGTGCGGTTACCGGACTTCTCTTCCTCCCACATCGCCCCTATGCTTCGGTCCGGCATCAGCTCGGCCGTGCCGGCGTTGCCGAAAGCGCCGGCGGGTCGCACCAGAAACGGGAAGCGACCCTGTCGGCGTCGCGATGTCGACAGCCCCGTGGGAGCACACCCGACTTCCGCTTAACCCGACTTCCGCCTACACCCAAACTTTCCGCCCGGACCCGAGTTTTTTTGGGGGTACCACTTGCGTCGCTTCACGCTGTCCACCCGACAATTGATCACACTCGCCGGCGCCGGCCTGGTCGGTCTTGCCGCCGTAGCACTGTTCGCCTCCCCCGCCAGCGCGCACACGGCGAAGCTGACCCACCACGTCGTCTGCTCCGCCGACGGCGCGACGGCCACCGTCACCTGGACGATCACGAACGACTTCACTACGGACGCCACACTGACCAAAGTGGACGCCGCACCGGTGCTAACCAAGATCATTAATGGCGCCGTCGTCGCGAAGAACAACGGGACGCTCGTGGAGAGCGTCAAGGTTCCGGCAGCTGGTGCGGCGTCCCTGAGCTTCACCGCGACGTGGAGCGACAGGTTCATGTTTCCCGCCTCCGACACGGTGAAGCAGACCGAAACGGGATGCACGCCACAGTGCCCGTCGGTGGCCGCCATCACCCGGGGTGGCGGCTACGGCGGTGGACATTCGCCATCACCGTCACCGACCTGCCCGTCGAGCCCGAGTCCGAGTCCCACCCCGAGCCCGACCCGCAGCGCGACACCGACACCGACACCCACCCCGAGCCCGACCGCACCACCGTCGGAGTCCAGCCCGACCCCGACCCCGTCGGCATCGTCCGGTGCCGGCTCGCCCAGCCCGACGCCGTCACGGTCACCCGTGTCCGGGGCGCTACCGGTGACCGGAGCGCAGACCGGTCTGCTCGCCGGCGGCGCACTCATGCTGCTCGGCGGTGGCACCGCGTTGTTCGTCGCCTCCCGCCGCCGTCGAGTCAAGTTCGAGGTCTGACCGGCTGACGTAACAACGCAACGGTGCGGGTCGGCCTGACGGTCGGCCCGCACCGTCGGTGCCGGGTCAGCCCTTCTCCAGGTACTCGGCCCGCCGTTCGTCCACCAGCTGCGCGACGGCCGCCGCCAACGCCGGGTGCGCGGCCAGGTCCGGATCGGACCCGACGAGCGCCACCGCGTCCACCCGGGCATCACGGATCAGGTCGGCATCGCGCAGCAGCGACAACAGCCGCAGGTGCGAACGGCGGCCGGACTGGGTGGCACCGAGTACGTCACCCTCCCGCCGCTGCTCCAGATCGAGCTCGGCCAGCCGAAAGCCGTCCACAGTAGACGCGACGGCGTCGAGGCGCTCCCGGGCCGGCGTGCCCGCCTCGGACTCGGTGACCAGCAGGCACAGTCCCGGTGCGCGGCCGCGACCCACCCGGCCCCGCAACTGATGCAGCTGCGACACGCCGAAGCGGTCGGCGTCCAGGACGACCATCATGGTCGCGTTCGCCACGTCGACCCCGACCTCCACGACGGTCGTCGCGACCAGTACATCGAGCGCGCCGGCGGCGAAGGCCCGCATCACCGAGTCCTTCTCGTCGGCCGGCAGCCGGCCGTGCAGGATGCCGATCCGTAGGCCGTGCAACGGTCCCTCGGCGAGCAGCGGCGCTACCTCCAGAACGGCCAGCGGCGGGCGCCGGGCCTCGGCGTCGCCGGCCTCCATGATCTCCGGTACCACGTCCTCGCCGTCCGCGGCGGTCTCGCCGATCCGGGGGCAGACCACGTACGCCTGGTGCCCGGCCGAGACCTCCTCGCGCAGCCGCCGCCACGCACGATCCAGGTACGCCGGCTTCTCCGACGCGGGGACCACATGGGACGCGATCGGCGAGCGGCCGCGCGGCAACTCCGACAGGGTCGAGACCTCCAGGTCCCCGTACACGGTCATCGCGACGGTACGCGGGATCGGGGTCGCGGTCATGACCAGGACATGCGGCGGCTGCTCGGCCTTGGCGCGCAAGGCGTCGCGCTGCTCCACCCCGAACCGGTGCTGCTCGTCGACGACGATCAGGCCCAGGTCGGCGAAGTCGACGCCGGAGTACAGCAGCGCGTGGGTACCGACCACGAGCCCCGCGGTGCCGGCGGCGACCTCGGACAGGGCCGCACGCCGGGCCGCGGCCCCCAGCGAACCGGTCACCAGCGCGACCCGGGTCGCCTCGGCCGCGGCGTCCAGTTCACCCGCCCGGCCCAGCGGACCGAGCAGATCGGAGAGGTTGCGGTGATGCTGGCCGGCGAGCACCTCGGTGGGGGCGAGCAGCGCCGCCTGCCCACCGGCGTCGACCACCTGCAACATCGCCCGCAACGCACACAGCGTTTTGCCGGACCCGACCTCGCCCTGCAGCAACCGGTGCATCGGATGGGACGCGGCCAGGTCGGCGGCCACCTCGGCGCCGACCCGGCGCTGCCCGTCGGTCAGCTCGAACGGCGTCGCGGCGTCGAAGGCGCCCAGCAGCCCGTCGGCGCGGCCGGGGCGCGGTGTGGCCGGCCAGGCGGCGGCCCGGTACTTGCGTTGGGCGAGGCTGAGCTGGACCGCGAACGCCTCGTCCCATTTCAGCCGGCGTCGGGCGATCGCCAGCGACTCCCGAGACGACGGCCGGTGGATCTCCGACAGCGCCCGGTCGAGCGGGATCAGCCGGCGCTCGGCCCGGACGTCGGCCGGTACCGGATCCTCCGGGGCGGTGAGGGTATCGAGCACCACCCGCACGCACCGGGCGATCACCCAGGTCGGTACCGCCGCGGCGGCGGGGTACACCGGGATCAGCGCACCGGCGAACTCCTCCACCTCACCGGCCGGAGAACCGTCCGGTCCATCGGTGTCCAGGCCGGTACCGAGCAGCACGTAGTCCGGGCCGTTGAGCTGGCGGCGCCCCCGGAACTCCGTCACCTTGCCGGCGAACAGGCCCCACCGGCCCTGGGTCAGATCCCGCTGCCGCCACGCCTGGTTGAAGAACATGCAGGTGAGGACCCCGCCGCCACCGTCGCCGACGGTAACCTCCAGCATCTGGCCCCGCCTGGCCCGCATTGGTCGCACGCTGGTGCGCTGCACCTGCGCCATCACGGTGACCTGAGCGCCGACCTCCAGGGCACGGATGTCGGTGTGCTCGCCACGCTCCTCGTACCGGCGCGGGAAGTGGTAGATCAGGTCGCCGACGGTGTGCAGGTTCAGGTGCGCGGCCAACGCCTTGGCCGTCTTGTCACCCACCACCGCCTTGAGCGGCGTTTCGATCGTCGTCGTCACTCGACTCCCACCAGCAGCGGATAGTGCGGCTGACCGCCGCGGTAGCAGGTGATTTCGGCAAACGGCCAGCCCCGATTGAGGTGTGCGGTGAGGTGGTCGGCCAGCCCCGGCGGCGCCTGCTCCCCGACCACCAGCGTGACCAGCTCGCCGCCGGCTCCGAGCAGCCGGTCGAGCAGTCGCTGGCAGGTGTCGACCAGGTCCTGGCCGATCAGGCTCACCTCACCCTGTACCAGCGCCAGCACGTCGCCGGCCTGGCACCGGCCAGCCACCGTCAACGCCTCCCGGACCGCGGTGGTGACCTCGGCGTACCGGCACGCGCCGGCCGCCTCCGCCATCGCGATCACGTCGTCGGCGAAACGCCGCTCCGGATCGCGGACCGCCAGCGCGGCCAGTGCCTGTACCGGTGACCGGGTGGCGACGACGCCGGCCCGGATCCGCACCGACCGCGCCTGGGCGGCGGCGGCCGTCGCGGTGGCCAACACGTTGGGATCGTTGGGCATGATGACGACCCGGCCGGCGCCGGTGGCAAGGACCGCGTCGAGCACCTCGCCGGTGGACGGGGCGGCGCCGTCCGGGTGTCGGCGCACCACAGCCGCGCCCTCGGCGGTGAACAGCGCGGCCATCCCGTCGCCGTCGCAGACGACCACCACCGCCCGGGCGTGCGGCCGCGACATCGTCGGCGCGGCACCCTCGCCGGCCCCGGCGGGTGCCACCGCCGGGCCGGGCTTGGGCGGCGACGGCTGCGGCTGCGGCTGCGGCTGCGGCTGCGGCTCATCGTCGAAGCGGGTGACCGAGATACGGTACGGGCGGCCGGCCTCGACCGCCGCTTCGAGAGTCGCGCCGACATCGTTGACGTGCACGTGGATGTTCCAGGTCCGCTGCGTCGGGTCGGGGCCGCCCGCGCTCACCACGACAAGCGAGTCACCCAGGCGACCGAGGTGCTCCCGGAGCCGGTCGACCGCCTCGCCCGGCGCGTCGAGCAGGTACTGCACCTCGTAGCCGTACTCGGCCGAACCGGTCTCCCGCATCGCGGCGAACGCGGCCCGACGCGGCGACGCGGCGGTCACCGGCGGATCGACGGTCGGCGACGCGGCACCGGCGACCACCTCGACCAGGGCGTCGAGCAGCACCACCAGGCCACGCCCACCGGCATCGACCACACCCGCCCGGGCCAGCGCGGGTAACTGGTCGGGCGTCCGGGCCAGGGCCGCCCGCGCGGCCTCCGCGGCGGCCACCACGACGGCGGCCAGTCCGGCGCCGGCTGTCCCGACGCCACCCGCGACCGGGGCGGCATCCGCCTCCGGAGCGTCTGCCGCCGGGGTAGCGCCGTCCGACGGCGCGCCGGCCGCGTGAAGGGCGGCGTCCGCGGCCACCCGGGCCACGGTCAGGATGGTGCCCTCGACCGGCGCGGCGACCGCGTGCCGGGCGAGCGTGGCGGCCCGGTCAAAGGCGGCGGCGAACTCCCCACCACCGGCCACCGGCACCTCCGCCAGCACCTCGGCCAGGCCGACGAGGAGCTGGGAGAGGATCACCCCGGAGTTGCCGCGGGCCCCCAGCAGCGCCCCTCGGGACAGGTGACGCAGCACGCGGCCGAGGGCCGTCGTGGCGCCGTCCGGCGCGTCGGGCACGGCGGCGATCGCCTCGCCGGCGGCGGCCATGGTCAGCACCAGGTTGGTACCCGTGTCGCCGTCGGGCACCGGGTACACGTTGAGGTCGTCGATCTCCCGCTGGTGGCGCCGCAGCCGCTGCAGTCCGGTCGCGCACCAGCGGCGCACGACCGCGGCATCGAGGGTGTCCGGCACGTCCGGAAAGCCTAGACCCGACCTGTGACGTCCGGCATGATCGGGGGTGAGCACAACGGCAGCCTGCCCGACTGGGCGGCCCGAGCTGCGGTCAGGTACCCTCGTCAGGTTGCCTGCCGGCATGAGCGGCGACCATTCGCGATCAACCCAGGAGACTCCCGTGGCTAGCGTGTGCGACGTCTGTGGCAAGAGGCCGGGCTTCGGCCACAACGTGTCCCACTCGCACCGGCGGACAAACCGACGCTGGAACCCCAACATCCAGACGGTGCGTACCCCGGCCGGAGGCGGCACGACCCGCCGCATGAGGGTCTGCACCTCGTGCATCAAGGCCGGCAAGGTCACCCGCGCCTGAGCGACAGATGCCGGCGGCGACCGCACCGGCGCCCAGCGGACCGGCTGCGGCCGGACCGGCGGCTAGCGGAAGTGCTCCCAGCCGGTGGCGCCCCGGTTGTAGGGCTTTCCGTCGACGGTCACCCCGCCACCGCCCGCGGCCACCGTCCCCACGATCCACCAGTCCGCCGGCAGCGGGACCGTCGACGGAAACGTCGCGGCGAGCGCGTGGTCGTCGCCGCCGGACAGGATCCAGTGGTGGGCGTCGACGCCGAGCGCCACGGCCGCGTTGCGCATCGGGTCGGGTACGGCGAACGCCTCCTTGTTCAGGTCGATCGTCACGCCGCTCGCCTCGGCGACGTGACCGAGGTCGCCCAGCAGGCCGTCCGATACATCGATCATGGAGGTGGCACCGAGACGAGCCGCCGCCGGGCCGGCCTGGTACGGCACCTGGGGCCGACGGAACGCCTCCACCAGCAGCTTCGGGGTCCGGAACCCACGGGACAGCACCGTGTACCCGGCGGCGGCGTACCCGAGCCGGCCGTTGATCGCGACAACGTCGCCGGGTTGGGCGCCGGACCGGGTCACCGGTTCGCCGCCACCGAGGTCGCCGAGCGCGGTCACCGCGATGGTGAGGGTCGGGCTGGCCGACATGTCGCCGCCGACCACGCCGACGCCGATCGTCCCCGCCTCCTCGGTCAACCCGTCGGCCAGCTCCTCGGCCCAGCTCACGGACAGGTCCGCCGGTGCGCAGAGGGCGACCAGCAACGCCGTCGGTACCGCGCCCATGGCCACGATGTCGGCGAGGTTGGCCGCCGCGGCGCGGTGCCCGACGTCGCGGGCGCTCGACCAGTCCCGCCGGAAGTGACGACCCTCGACGAGCACGTCCGTCGACGCCACTACCCGCCCGTCGGGGGCACGGATCACGGCGGCGTCGTCGCCCGGGCCGAGCAGGCAGCTCGGGCCGTTCTCCAGCCGCGCGGTCACCCGGGCGATCAGGCCGAACTCGCCTGTTCTCGCCACTGTCATGGCGACCTCCACTCGTACGTCGTTTCGCCCCGATTGGTCAGCCCCACCATGGTGCCTGTCCTGCGGCGACGTGCCGCACATTTCACGTACGTGTTGCCCCGTGCGGTAGTTTCAGCTGCGACCCGTGACCGGTTGGCGGACAAGGAGTGATTGTCGTGGTCCAGGCGTACATCCTGATCCAGACGGAGGTCGGGCGCGCCCGCGATGTCGCCGCGGCCATCGGCGGCGTCGCCGGGGTGGTACGGGTGGACGCGGTCACCGGACCCTATGACGTGATCGCGCTGACCGAGGCGCACAACGTGGATGAGCTGGGCATGATGATCGTGAGCAATGTCCAGCTGGTGCCGGGCATCACCCGGACCCTGACCTGCTCGGTGGTGCATCTGTAGCCATGTCCGCCCGCCTCTCGCCGGCCTGGGTCGCCACCCTCGTCGCGGTACCGGTCGCCCTGGCCAGTGCGGTGGTGTCGGTGTGGTTGTTCAGCGACTTCCGGACCCACCCGTCACGGGCCGCGTCGACGGCCCGGCCGCAGGCCACCTCGCCGGTGTCCATGCCCGCCGCCCCGCTCGACGACCGGCGCGCGACCGCCTGCCGGGGCCTCGTCGATCACCTGCCGCCGGCGCTGCGCGACCGACCGCGGCGGCCGGTCACCGCGGGTACCGACCAGAACGCGGCGTACGGCGATCCGCCGCTGACCGTGTCGTGTGGCGTCGCGGCCGTCACCCCGCCGACCGGGGCGACCGTGTATCAACTCTCCGGCGTCTGCTGGTACGCGCAGTCCGGCGGGGACGGCACGGTGTGGACGAGCGTCGACCGGGAAACCCCGGTACGGGTCGACGTACCCGGGTCCTATGACAGCCCGGGACAGTGGGTGGTCGAATTCTCCGCGCCGGTGAGCGCCGTGCTGCCGCCGATCCCGAACCCACCGGGCGGCTGCTGAACCGCCGAACCGACGACCCACCTTCAATGCAGGCCGACGCCGCGGCGTTGGGCGGTACGGATCAGGCGCGACACCAGCTTCGGGTACTCCAGGCCGGAGGCGGCCCACATCCGCGGGAACATCGAGATCGGCGTGAAGCCGGGCATGGTGTTGATTTCGTTCAGGTAGACATCCAGCTCCGGCGTGACGAAGAAGTCCACCCGGGCCAGCCCGGCGCAGTCCAGCGCGGTGAAGGTACGGCAGGCGTAGTCGCGGATCTTCGCGATCACCGCGGCGGGCAGCCGGGCGGGCAGGTCGAACTCGCAGGCGTCCTCGAGGTACTTGGCCTCGAAGTCGTAGAACTCGTGGTCGCGGACCACCCGGATCTCGGCCGGCAGGCTCGCCTCGGGCTGTCCGCCGTACTCACCCTCCAGGACGCCGCACTCGATCTCCCGGCCGACGACCGCAGCCTCCACCAGTACCTTCGGGTCGACGTCGCGGGCCACCGCGATGGCGGCGTCCACGTCGGCCCAGTCGTTGACCTTGGTGATGCCGAAGCTGGATCCGGCCCGGCTGGGCTTGACGAAGACGGGCAGACCGAGACGCTGCCGGTCCGCCGGTGTCAGCGACTGGCCGGCGCGGAGCACCACATAGGACCCGACGGGGATGCCGTCGACCGCGGCGAGTTTCTTGGTGAATTCCTTGTCCATGCCGGCGGCCGACGCGAACACACCCGCGCCGACATACGGCAGGCCCGCCATTTCCAGCAGACCCTGGATCGTGCCGTCCTCGCCGTACGCCCCGTGCAGCACCGGGAACACGACGTCGACGCCGGACAGCACACCCACCCCGGCGCCGAGGCTGACGTCGCGCGCGGTCGGATCGGGGGCGAGCACCACCGCGGTACCGGAGCGGTCGGTGATCTCGGGCAGGGTCCGACCGTCAATCCCCAGTGACGGACCGTTACCACCGACCAGGACCCAGCCGCCATCGCGGGTGATGCCGATCGGCACCGCCTCGAACTCGTCGGGATCGAGCGCGGAGAGGATGCTGCCGGCGCTTACCGCCGATATCCCGTGCTCGGTGCTGCGACCGCCGAACACGACGGCGACGCGGGTCTTCCGTGGCGTACTCACCCGCCAGACCCTACCGTGCGTATATGTCGGACGCCCTTCCCGCTCGCGACGGTTCCAACCCCGATCAGCCACCACCGCATTCGACGTGAGGAACCCGCGCGCCGGCCGCGGACCAACGGATGGGCGCAAGCCCGGCGTCGGCCAGCGCCTTGTCCACGGCGCTGAACGGCCGGCTGCCGAGAAAGCCGCGCGGATTCATCGGGCTGGGGTGCCCGGCCTCGAGTACCACGTGCTGCGGGCGGGTTACCAGGGCGGCCTTGCGGCGCGCGTACCCGCCCCAGAGCGCGAACACGACCCGGCTGGATTTGGCGTCCAGGGCCCGGATCGCGGCGTCGGTGAACTCTTCCCAGCCGTGGTTGGCGTGCGAGGCGGGCTGCCCGGCGCGCACCGTCAGTACCGCGTTGACCAGAAGCACACCCTGCGCCGCCCAGCCGGACAGGTCGCCATCCGGCGGCCGCTCGACGCCCAGATCGTCGTGGAGTTCGGTGAACACGTTGCGCAGCGACGGCGGCACGCCGACACCCTTGCGGACGCTGAAACTCAGACCGTGCGCCTGACCCTGCCGGTGGTACGGGTCCTGGCCGAGAATCAACACCCGCGCCCGCGCGAACGGGCACAACCGGAAGGCGGCGAACAGGTCCGGCAACGGCGGAAAGACCGGACCCGACCGGTACTCCGTCGCCACAAACGCCGACAGCGCGGTCACCGCGGCCGGGTCGAGGTGCGGGGCCATCGCCGCCCGCCAGTCCGCGGGCAGCAGCTCCATCAGATCCAACGCCATGCCCGGAACCCTATGGGTACGCCGCCGCCGAGACATCCAGCGCCGCGGCCAGATCGGCGACGAGATCGGCGGTGTCCTCGACCCCGCACGACAGGCGCACCAGACCTTCCGACGTATCGTCGCCCCACTGCGCCCGGCGGTCCGCTGTGGTGTGCAGGCCGCCGAACGACGTCGCCGCGATCACCAGCCGGGACGCGGTCAGGAACGCGTCGACATGTGCCTTCGACGGTAGTTCAAAGGTCACCAGGCCCGGGATGCGACGCATCTGACGGCGGGCCACCTCGTACGCCGGATCGCCGACCCGGCCCGGCCACCGCACCGACCGGACCTGGGGCCTGGTAACCAGCAGCTCGGCGACGGCCGCCGCGTTCGCCGACTGCCGGGCCAGCCGCAGGTCGAGCGTGCCGAGCGAGCGGTGCGCCAGCCAGGCCTCGAACGGCCCCGGTACCC
>JAVHWE010000195.1:0-3199 GCA_032160285.1 Micromonosporaceae bacterium
GGAGACGAGGTCTTCGCGGCAGATGTGGGCGGGTAGGCGGGTGAGCATTTCGCGGACGAGGTGGCCTACCAGGGGTAGATGGTTGCGGACCAGTTCCTCCAACTCACGACCGGACACGGTGGTGGCAACGGCGTTGGTCTCAGTTACGGTCACGGCAACCTCTTCATGTGTAGCGGGTCCCGGGGTTCGCCCGAGGCCGTTTTGTGAGCCCGGCAAGACCAACTCTGCGTCGCGGAGGGTCCAACAGGTGGTCACTCACAGTTGCAAAGTGGTTGCCACGGCCGATCTGACGGCCGGATGTCCTCAAGTGACGCGGTCGCCCGCCGACTAGGCGTTAAGCGCCGGTACGTGAGTAATGTCAGCCTTTTGCGGCTGGCGGTGCCGTAGTGGCCGGTGTTGTGCCGGACCCGATCGCCGACGGATCGCCGAATGGCCACCGGAAAGTACTCAGGCCGACCACGGACGGGCCGATGTGTCCGATACCTGGCTCGCCGAGACGGCGGGCCGACAGCGGAAGGGCGACCACGATGGGCCTCGCGGACCTGTCGAGCATCCTTTGGCGGGAACGCGAAATGCTCGAGCTCCTGCTCTTCAAGCTCGAAGAAGAGCAACTCGTACTCGCCACCGGTCGCGGCCGGTGGCTCGCACACGCCACCCGTGAGGTGGAGATGGTCCTCGACCAGATCCGCCAGAGCGAAGTGTTGCGTGCGACCGAGGTCGAGGCGCTGGGCACCGAACTCGGCATCGGCTCCGGCCCCAGCCTCACCCAGCTCGCCGATGCCATCGGTGTCCCCTGGTCGGACATGTTCCATCAGCACCGCAAGGCATTCATGGCGTTGACCGCCGAGATCAGCACGCTCGCCGAGGCCAACCGGGACCTGCTCACCGCGGGTCAGCGCGCGGTCCGCGAGACGCTGCTGGTGGTGGCGGGATCCGTCGAAACCTATGGCAGGAGAGGGCAGACGGTGGCGGCGGCGCCACGGGCCCGGCTTGTCGACGAGGCGATCTGAGAAAGGCAGCCTGTTTTGAGTACCTTCTCCGGTCTCTCCGGCGCGTTGACGTCTCTATACGCCCAGCGTCGCGGTATCGACGTGGCGGGACAGAACATCGCCAACGCCAACACCGAGGGCTACACCCGGCAGCGGGTCAACCTGCAGGCGGTGGGGGGTGCACCGCCGTCGATGTACACGAACTCCCACGGCCCCGGCCAGGGTGTCACCGTCACCGGCGTCACCCGGATACAGGACGCCTTCCTGGAAACGCGCGGCCGGCTCGAGCATGCCCAGAGCGCCTACCTGTCCGACCAGGACTCGGTCTATGCCCGCGTCCAGGAAGCCTTCGGCGAGCCGAGCGACAACGGCCTGCAGTCGCAGCTGTCCGACCTCTCGGCGGCCTGGCACGACCTGGCCAACCAGCCGGGCGACTCGGCGGCGCGCACGCAGGTACTGGCCCGGGCCACCAACCTCACCGACTCCCTGCACGACAGCCGGTCGGCGATGGCCTACCTGTTCGGTACGACCCGCGAGCAGCTCGACGCGTACGCCACCGACATCAACACGAGCGCGGCCCAGGTCGCCGCGCTCAACCAGTCCATCGTTTCGGCCAACCTCGCCGGCGCGCCGACCAACGAGCTCGCCGACCAGCGGGACACCGTGGTGATGCACCTCAGCCAGCTCACCGGCGCTACCGGCGCGCTCCGCGACAACGGCTCCATCGACGTCCTGCTCTCCGGCGGCGGGCTGGTCAACGGTTCGTCGTCGCGCCGGGTGTCGGCGGCCGGCGCGACCCGCCTCGAGGACGTGACCGCCGACCCGGTCGGGCTCCAGTGGGCCGACACCCGCTCCCCGGTCAGCGTCGACTCCGGCCAGGTCGCGTCGATGCTCAAGACCGTCAACAGCACCCTGCCCGGTTTCGTCGGACAGCTCGACCAGGTCGCGGCGGCCCTGGCCAACGCGGTCAACGACCAGCACACCAGCGGGTACGACCGCAACGGCGACGCCGGCGTCCCGCTGTTCGTCACCACCGGCGGGTCGGCGTTCACCGCGGCGAACATCACCGTCGGCATCACCGACCCGGACCTCATCGCGGCCGCCGCCACCACAGCGGGCGGAGCCGGTGGCACGCTCAACGGTGACAACGCGGACGCACTCGCCGGCCTGGGCACCGCGGTCGACAGCGCCGACACGGTGTACCGGCAGGTCGTGGTCTCGCTCGGGGTCGCCGCCCAGGCTGCGGACCGCCGGGTCGGTATCCAGAGTTCATTGACCGACGACGTCGACGCGGCGCGGCAGGCGCAGTCCGGCGTCAACCTCGACGAGGAAATGACCAACCTGATGTCGTTTCAGCGGGCCTACCAGGCCGCCTCACGGGTGATCAACACCATCGACTCGTGCCTGGACACCCTCATCAACCACACCGGGAGTTAAGCCGTGTCCTCGTTCCGCGTGACCGAACGGTCGATCGCGACCAATGTCCTGAGCGGGTTGCAGGGCAACCTGAGCCGACTGGCCGACATCCAGCAGCGGCTGGCCACCGGCAAACAGATCTCCAAGCCCGCGGACTCGCCGACCGGCACCGTCGCCGCCATGCAGATCCGCAGCGATCTTTCCACGACCAAGCAGCACTCCCGCAACGCCGCCGACGGCGCGGCCTGGCTCGGTGCCGCCGACGGCGCGCTGAGCAGCGTCAACACGCAGGTCCAGCGGGTCCGGGAGCTGATCATCGCGGGCATGTCGAGCGCCAGAGGCGGCTCCACCGAAAGCCGCGAGGCGTTCGCCAGCGAGATCGACCAGCTGCACGCGTCCGCGATCGGAGTCGCCAACACCAAGTATCTCGACCGGCCGATCTTCGGCGGTACCACGGCCAGCCCGGTGGCGTTCGACGGCACCGGTACCTACCAGGGCGACCAGGGGGCCGTGCAGCGCACGGTGGGTGACAACACCAAGGTCCAGGTCGCCATCCCGGGCGACGCCGTATTCGGAACCGGCCCCAACCAGTTGTTCACGGTGATGGCAGACATCGCCGACCACATGCGTACCGATCCGAGTGCGCTGAGCGACGACCTGGACCGCCTCGGCGTGGCCACGGCGACCATGATGTCCGCCCAGTCCACGGTCGGCGCGCGGTACAACCAGGTCACGCAGATGCAACAGGCGGCCGACGACAAGGCCATGTCGCTGACTGCACAACTATCCGAGGT
>JAVHWE010000211.1:0-5324 GCA_032160285.1 Micromonosporaceae bacterium
CACCTGAACCCCTTATTTACCAGGCTCTGAGAGTAACCCGCCGGCCACCTCGATCCAGCCTGGCCGGGCTGCGGTCGTAGATCAAGTAGCCGAGGAGCGCGTAACGGCCGCAAGGCGCGGGTAGTGCCGCCGAACCAGACCCGAACCACCAAGAACACACGAGACGCGACCGATGGCGCCGCTCGGGGTCAGCCAACGGGCGCGCGATGGCAGCCATGAGCGCGGGTGTCGTTAATCGCTTGTCGGCCCCTTGCGTACCGCCCGATGATTGCGGCCATGGCCATGACCCGACGAGCCGACATGTTCACCGCGGACGGCAGGCCCTCGGACGACGACCCGCGTGAGCACCGACCGAGGCTGGGCGACGAGCGCAGCACGCTGGTCGAAGCGCTACGACGCCAACGCCTCACCTTGGAGATCAAATGTGCGGGCCTGGACGCCGAGCAAATGGCCCGCCGTTCGGTCGAGCCGTCGACGATGTCGCTGCTGGGGATTGTGCGGCACCTGGCCGAGGTGGAGCGTGCCGGGTTCCGCGTGATGATGGCGGGACAGGACGGGCCCCGGCTGTTCTCCTCCGGCACCGACCGTGACGGTGACTTCGATGGTGCTGTTCCCGACCCCCAGGTGGTTGCGCAGGCGTGGGACGCATGGCACGCGGAGGTGGACTTCGCGACCCGGTTCGTGGCCGAGGCGCCCAGTCTCGACATCATCGGCGACGATCCCTTGAATCAGCATGGCAGCGGTGGCGGGCCGATGTCGCTGCGCGAGGTGCTGGTCGGATCGATCGAGGAGTACGCCCGCCACATGGGTCACGTCGACCTGTTGCGCGAGCGGATCGACGGACGCCTGGGCCAGTAACCCACCCAGCCAAGCGACCGACCAGATGTGCGGCTGTCCGCACTGCGGACCTCAGGCCGGGCCGCCGCGTGTCTGCGGTCGTTGGCCCGGTCCGACATGATGGGCGTCCTTTCGGACGCCTATGTGGGCGACTCGTACGCCTCGCCGTCCGGGCTGGCCACCACGACGGTGTACCCGTCGGGATCCCGCAGCCAGATCTCGCGATGGCCGGGCCCGTTGCCCTGACCCTCAGGCGGGTTGCGGTGCGGTGGGCGTACCACAGTCGTCTTCAGTTGCTCTGCGCGGGCGAGGACCCCGTCGAAGTCGGACACGTCACCGAACCACAGCAGTACACCGTTCCCGACCGTACCGCCGGGGTCGGCGACGGGGCCGTGATGGTGCTCGGTCCCGATGTCGTGCAGTTGCAGGACGAGGTCTCCGTCAGCGAGCAGCCGCTCGTACGCGGGGCCGCCGTGGTCGCTGCGTAGACCGAGCAACTCCTGGTACCAGCGACTGGAGGCTTCCACGTCCCGTACGGCGATCATCGTCTGCGACCGGGCGGTACGGGCCAGCACGACGATGCCGATCCGGTTGCCGGCCGGGTCGTCGACCTCGACGAGCCAGCGCTCCCCGTTGTCAAGTTGAGGCCGGCCACGCACGGTGCCACCGTTGCCGATCACCTTGTCGAGCGTGGGCCCCAGCTCGTCGGCGCAGATCCAGACGACCGGGCCAGCGGAGCTGGCGGGCTCGAGGTCAGTGGTCCACTGGCCGATCATTGTGGGCGTCTCGAAGCTGTCGTGATCCAGCCCGACCGACCAGCCGAACACGGCCTGGTAGAAGGCCGCGGACCGGGCCACGTCGAGCGCCGGGAGCTGCAGATATCCGACCTGGCCGTGCGGCGGCGGCTGGACCCTGCGGTGGATGTCGGGTCGAGTCATGTCGATCTCCTCCTTCATGCGGGCGGCGACCCGGACGCCGGGGTGTCGGCGACCAGTAGTCGTCGGGCGGTACGGGCGAACCAGTCTTGGTACCGGTCCACGGTCCAGTGGCGGTGGCGAACCAGCCGGTCGAACACCGCCGGCTCCATGAGCAGCCACATGGTGTCCGCGGCGTCCTGTCGGGTGAGCTCTTCGCGTAGGTCGGCCTTGCCGGCCAGGCCGTCAACGATCCACTCGGCCGTGATCGCCCGCTGCCGGATCATCTGTTCGGTCAGCTCGGCGAGTCCGGGGTCTTTCGACGACCCTTCGAAGACGGCCAGGACCAGACCGGCGGAGCGCGCCTGGGCGGCCCCGATCACACTCGCGACAATCGAGAGGAACTCGTCGGCGCTGGCTGACGCGGTGGCCGCGCTGGTCCAACTCCGATCGAGGACCGTCACCGCCTCGTCGTCACCGGCGATCGCCACGTCGATCGCCGCCTTGAGCAGTCGTGCCTTGGTAGCGAACAACAGCTCCACCGTCGGCACGGACACGCCTGCCTCCGCCGCGATCGCGCGGATGGTCGCGCCCGCGTACCCACCCGCCACAAACACCGACCCGGCGGCCTCAAGGACCCGTCGCCTGGTGTGCCGCGCTCCCGCCTCACGACGGCTCGACCGGTACGAGCGGGTCGACTTGCCTTGGGTAGAGACCACCCGCATCACAATTAACTATGGTCGACCCATAGTCAACGACGCCCCGGGGCGACAGCGGCCGTTTCCCAGCCGCCCGACCAGGTTGAACCCCTGACTCCAGCCACGGCCACCAATCCGGCGAACGGTGGTCCGCGACTACAAGGCAGGTGGTTCTACGCTGCGAGGTGAAGCGTCCAGATCTGCCGCGAGGCACGCGGCCGCGCTGACCCGCCGCAGACAGCCTCGTCGTGGAAAGTGATCAATGCGCCAAGGTCGGCGTTCGGTATCGCCGCCGACCGCGCGCTACGCACTGTCGCGGTACGTCGCCCCTCGCCGCCCGGTCGTGCCGATGACGGATGCTCGATCTCCCGAAGTTCATCCACAGCACGCGGACCACCGCCGGCAGCGCCACCACCGGGACCGCGCTGTAACGGACGTCGGCATCTGCCGCGAACGGCGCATGCGTACCGATGGGGACTCAGTCGTCGATCGGTGGTGAGGGGCGGAGCGTCATGAAGGTGCTGTTCGGGTCTTGCGCGTAGCCCCGGAATGGTGGGCATGTGACGAACCCGTGCCGGGCCGACATGCACGCGACCTCCTCCGAGACTGTGCACGCGCTGGATCACGGAGAACTTCGCGAGGCCGATGTCTCGTTCTGGACCTTTGACCCGGCGTTGGCCTGACCCTGCCCTTGGCCCGGCCAGCCGGCGACCCAATAATTCTGTAGGGGTTATTAAATCGAATAGTGTCTACGTCTTGACGGTTGCCGTCTGTTCAGCACACTCGCGGCCAAGTGCATTCTTTCGGTCAAATGGCAACCGGTCGGCTGTCTCTGCCCGAGATTCCCCGAAGCCGTGACGTCCGAACCGTCTCCAGGAGGACGTCGATGGCATCGCGTTCGGACCGCACGTCGTTCATCCTGTCGCGCCGTTCCCTGCTCACTGCCGCCGCGGGTACCGCCGGACCGGGCCTCATCGGCGTATCCGCACCGGCCCGGGCCGCGTCCAGCGTGGTCCCCGCGGCGACGGGGCCGTTGGCGGCGGTACCGCTGTTGCCGACGGGTGCGCCGGTCCGGACCGCATTCGCCTCCGCCGAGCAGTTAGTTGTACGCGCTCTTCCTCGCGATCTGCGCCCCGATGGCCAATGACATCAACGACACCGACGTGGCCGCCGACCGCGGTTTCATGGGCGGGAACTGGTGGCGCACGCCCAACAACTCCAGCAACGCCCGGGTGCAGGAGCACGTGTCAACGCTGAGCTGGTTCTA
Source organism: Micromonosporaceae bacterium (assembly GCA_032160285.1). Taxonomy (GTDB): domain Bacteria; phylum Actinomycetota; class Actinomycetes; order Mycobacteriales; family Micromonosporaceae; genus Planosporangium. The sequence continues at coordinate 3,717 of JAVHWE010000211.1, forward strand.
CGCCAATCAGCGGCCGTGGAACCCGTACTTCCAGAACGCGGCGCTACTGGGCCGCCTCGACGCCGCGGTGCTGCATTACCTGTCGCTGCAGCAGACCGACGGGTCGTTCCCGGAGTACAGCCACACCGAACACGGCCTGGCCCAACAGGCTTCGGCATCGGCTACCTGGCCAGAACGCTGCGCAACCTGCGCCAGATCAACGTATTGCCCGACCGGCGGGCGCAACTGAACACGTCACTGCAGTCCGCGATGCGTTGGCTGCTGAATCCCGCCAACGCCATCTGGGCCAACCAGATCTTCTTCGCCAATCAGGTCAGCGCCGGTCTGGCGTGGCTCGACGGCGGCGCTGCAGCTCACGGCGGCCGCCGACATCCAGACCATGCTCAATGACCGGATGAACTTCTTCGGCCAGCACGCCATCAGCTCGGCGGGGTTCTTCTACGAAACACTTGGCATGGACATCGGCTACAACTTCCAGGTCATGCTGCCGGAGTTGGCGGAGATCTACGTACGCAACACCAGTGCGGTGGCGGCGTCGATGGCCACCCGGTTCGCGGACTGGTTCGGCTACGTCATGCTGCGCGAGCCGAACCAGTCCGGTACATCGCCTACACCGGCGCGTCAGCGCGCACCGAGATCCCGTCCTACGACGAGGTTCCCGACGAGCCGGACAAGGAGGTCTTCGGGTCACACCTGATCGCGGCCGCCCCCGCGCTGGCCGCGTTCTACCCGTCCCAAGAGGACAAGGCCGCCGCCCGCGCGGCGTGGGCAGCGCAGCCCGGTCCCGCCCCCGCGCTACCCAAGGGCGACCTCACCTCGCCACGCGCAATGGCGTACCTGATTTACGGGGATGCGTTGCCGAGCGCGGCGGCCCGCAACGCCGCCATCGCGCAGCTTCCGTACCTGCGCAGCACGGAGTGGGCGAGATCCGCCGGGACACCGCGGTCAAGCAGGACTACCTGTTCGTGCGACGCCCGGCGTACTACCTCGGCAGCTTCTTCGGCACCCGCCCGTCGACCATGATGCGCTCAGGGTTCCTCTGGCACCCGTCGGCCGGCACCATCGTGCACAGTCAGCAGACCGACACCGAGTGCTGGGCCACGGTCGCCGGCAACGGCCCGGACGCCTCGATCAACCTCACCGCCACGTACCAACTAGCCGGCGCGGCCTGGAACGGCGCCCACATTACGCCGGGCGCCTCGGCGTTCACCGTGAACTATCAGCGCTTCGACGCCACCGTCACGACCGTCCTCACACTGGCCCGCGACGGTGTGACCCGGGCGGTGCGGTCCTCGACCGCGGCCAGCGAGCAGATCCCGCTGATGCTGCTACCCACCGACACGATCACATTCTCGAACGGGACGGCGGCGCAATACAACCAGAGTTCGAACGCCTCGGCGACCAGGATGACGATCCGCCGTGGCGCGGCGACGATCACGATCAGCTGGGGATCACAGCTGACGGCGTCCTTCACCCCGACCACCCGGACGTTCCTGCGCGACGCCCAGCGCCGCATTCACGTCCTCCGGATCCCGCACAGCGGCGCGTTTCGAGCTCGGCGCGCCGTGCTCGCGCAACGCATCCCGGCAGGACCGCCGCCGTTACCGA
>JAVHWE010000357.1:0-20024 GCA_032160285.1 Micromonosporaceae bacterium
TGCCGTACCGGGTGATCGACGTGGCCGCCGGCGACCTCGGGGCGAGCGCGGCCCGCAAGTTCGACTGCGAGGCGTGGGTCCCGTCGCAGGGCCGGTACCGGGAGGTCACGTCGACGTCGAACTGCACCACGTTCCAGGCCCGGCGGCTCAACATCCGCTACCGCGACGCCGACGGCCGACCGTTGGTCGCCGCGACACTCAACGGCACCCTGGCTACCACCCGCTGGTTGATCCCGATCCTGGAGAATCACCAGCAGGCGGACGGCTCGGTACGGGTACCGAAGGCGCTCGCGCCGTTCCTGGGTGGCCGTGACGTCCTGGAGCCGCCCGGGTCGTGACGGGCTCCGGGCGAGGTACGGTTGCTGCCCGCGTCCGCCAGCAGCCAAGCCAGGAGGCAAGGATGACCCGGCGAAACCGCAGACCCGGCCTGCCCAAGCTGATCGCCACCGACCTCGACGGCACCCTGGTGCGAAGCGACGACACGGTCAGCGCGTACACCCATCAGGTGCTTGCCCGGGTCAGCGCCGCCGGCATCCCGATTGTCGGCGCGACCGGCCGCGGCCCGCGCCTGACCGAGCTGGTACGCGCCGACATACCGGCCGCCAGCTATCTGGTGATGGGCGGCGGCGGCCGGGTCGTCGACGTCAGCGAACCCGACGCCCCGATCGTCCTTCGCGACGAGCGCCTCGACGGCGCGACCCTCGCCGACCTGCTGCTCACCTTGGAACGGGCCGTCGGCACGCTGTCGGTGCTGATCGAGGCGAGCGACACCGCGCGGGCGCCGCTGTGGGGCGACGTCAACCCGGCCTGGCCCTACCCGACGCTGGTGGAGGCCCGGGTACGCACGGAGGCGCTGGCCGGTCCGGTGATCAAGGGTTTCGCGTACCACCACAACTACAACGCCGACCAGCTTCTCGCGGTGGCCCGCCGGCTCATCGACCCGAGTGTCGCGACGGTGACCCAGGCCGGCCTCGGGTACATCGAGATCTGCCCGCCCGGTGTCGACAAGGCCACCGGCCTCGCCGTCGTCGCGCAGGTCCTCGGGGTCGACCCCGACGACGTGCTGGTCTTCGGCGATATGCCTAACGACCTGCCGATGTTCGAGTGGGCCGGGTTCGGGCGGGTCGCCGTCGCCAACGCACACGCCCAGGTACGCGAGCTCGCCGACGAGATCACCCTGTCCAACGACGCCGACGGGGTCGCCACCTACCTCGACGCGATGCTGTCCGCCTGACCGCCCGGGTTGTTCGGGCTGACCGTCCTGCTGTTACAGGTACTGGCCGGTGCCGCCGTCGGGCTGGCCGGGCTGCGAACCGGGGGGCGGGCCGCCCGGAGTCATCATGCCGGGCATCATGCGTGCGCCGCCCGGCCCGACCGGAAGCGCCGGGCGGTTGCCGGTACGCATCTGCTCCAGCTGCATCCGGGCCGCCATCTGCTGGGCGACCAAAGCCGCCTGGATGCCGTGGAACAGCCCCTCCAGCCAGCCCACCAGCTGTGCCTGGGCGATCCGTAGCTCGGCCTCGCTCGGGGTGGAGCCCTCGTCGAACGGCAGCGTCAACCGGTCCAGCTCATCGCGCAGCTCCGGGGCCAGGCCGGTTTCAAGCTCGATGATCGAACGGGCGTGGATGTCACGGAGTCGTTGTCGACCGGCCTCGTCCAGCGGTGCCGCCCGTACCTCCTCCAGCAGTTGTTTGATCATGCTGCCGATCCGCATGACCTTCGCCGGCTGCTCGATCAGCCGACCGGGGTCCTCGGGCTCGTCGGTCTGGGCGGGGTCGAGGTCGACCGTCCCGATCGGCTGCCCGTCCGGGCCCACCACCAGAACGGTGCGACCCTGCTCGGCGCCTGCGTCGTTGTCGGTGGGGTCCGGCTGCTCCGCGTTGTCGGCCATGCCGTCAATCCTTACCCACGCCCGCCAGTCGTGTGCAACGCGGGTCGGCCGGCGGAGTGTATGAGGCGGTTGGGTCGCCGGGTGCGATGCGGATGGCAGGACGGGCGGGCGCTACGGTGTGGGATGTGCCGGCAGAACCGTCGGACGCGTTCACCGGGCGCGCTGTGACGCCCGATTTCACCGTCCGGTACGGGCCCGGACGCGACCAGATCGCGGACGTATTCCTGCCGCCGGGCACCCCAACCGGCCCCTTGGTGATCTTCGTACACGGCGGGTTCTGGCGGGTGGCCTACGACCGCGCGCACGCCGCCCCGCTCGCCGCCGACCTGGCCCGCCGGGGGTACCGGGTGGCATGCGTCGAGTACCGGCGGATCGGTCAGGCGGGTGGCGGGTGGCCGGGCACGTTCGACGACGTCGCCGCGGCGGTCACCCGGGTACCGGATCTGGTCGCCGCGGCGGTGGCGACGGCGGTGGGCCGGCCGGTGGTGACGGGGTCGGTGGTGGCCGGGCACTCGGCCGGTGGTCACCTCGCGCTGTGGGCCGGTGCGCGGCCCGAACTCCGGGTCGGCGCGGTCCTCGCCCTCGCGCCGGTGGCCGATCTGGCGTTGGCGTACCGCCTCGACCTCGGCCGGGGCGCGGTTGGGGAGCTGCTCGGCGGCGCCCCCGACGAGCTGCCCGACCGGTACGCGTACGGCGAGCCCGGCCGGCCGGTGGCCCCGACCGCGATCGTGCACGGCGGCGCCGACGATGTGGTACCGGTGGCGGTCTCCCGGTCCTACGCCCGGCGCGTCCCCGGCGTGCGACTCGTGGAGCTACCCGAGGTCGACCACTTCGCCGTGATCGATCCCGACTCGACGGCATGGTCCACGGTATTGGCGTCCCTGGCTGCCCTGCTGCCACGCTGAGGCCGTGCAAGTCCACAATGGATGACGAAGGCCGGTGCCCGACGGCGACCGACACCGGCTCTGTCCACACTGATGTGACGCACTATGCGGTACTCAATGGACACCCGCGTCGGGTGCGCTCACATTGACGCTTACCGCGAAAGCGGGTAGAACGCGCAACGGGTCGGGAGTAGCCGTGCATCCCGCTTGTCTGGAGGATTCCGTGAGCGAGCTGGACCGCCGGCGGGCGCTGGACCGCCGGCCGGTGCTGGACCGCCGCCAGGCGTTGAGGCTGCTGGCCGCGTTCGGCGCCGGTGGGGTGGCCGCATCCGGACTGTCCGCGTGCAGTACCGGGAGCCGGTCGCCGGCTGTGGAGAGCCGGTCACCCATCAAGGTCGGGCTGGTCGCGCCGAGGTCCGGCATTAACAAGATGATCGGCGACGAACTGATCAACGGATTCCAGCTCTACCTCGCACTTCACGACGACACCCTCGGCGGACGACGGGTGATCCTCGTCACGGCCGACGAAGGCGGTACGGCCGAGTCGGGTCGCGCGGCCGTCGAGAAACTGATCAAGCAGGACCGGGTCACAATCCTCACCGGTATCGCCGGTTCGGCCACAATGGACGCTGTCCGCGAAGTTGTGGAAAGTTCCCAGATACCGCTCATAGGTTCGAATGCCTCACCGACCACGCTTCAGGGGGTCCGGTACATCTGGCGCACCTCGTACGTCGACGATGAACCCGCCAAGGCGCTCGGCAGGTACGTGTCGGACAAGATGCGCGGTGGCGGCGTGGTCGCGTTGATCGCGCCCGCCGACCAGTCCGGTCGCGACGCGATCGAGGGCTTCCGCGCGACGTTCGGACGCAGCGTCGGCAGCGAGCCGGTCTACACCCCGGTCAGCTCGGCTCCGGGCAGCGACTTCCAGCCGTACCTGGAGTCCATTCGCCGGTCCAACGCCACGGCCGTGTTCGCGTTCTACAGCGGCGGCCAGGCCGTCGAGTTCGTCAAGCAGTACCGGCTGTTCGGTGTCGGCCAGGATCTGTACGCACCGGCCTTTCTCACCGAGGGGGTACTGCTGCGCGACGAGGGCGACAACGCGCGCGGCATCTACACCTCGGTGAACTACTCGCCGGACGCGGCCAACGAGGCCAACCGACGGTTCGCGACCGCGTACCAGAAGACCTACAACGCCATCCCGACGACGTACGCGGTGGCCGCCTATGACGCCGGTCTCGTCCTGGACATGGCGATCGGGGCGGCCGGCGGTGGCGAGCCCAGCCCGCAGGCGATCAACCTGGCCATGGGCACGCTCGGCTCGATCGACAGTCCCCGGGGATCGTGGCAGTTCAACCAGAACCGCACCCCGCTGCAGACCTGGTACCTACGCCAGGTGCGGCCCGACGGCGGCGTGCTGGCCAACGTGGTACTCACCGAACTGACGACCCTCGGCTGACCGGCGGCCCGACCGGGGTCGACAGCCACCCCGCGGTAGCCGAGGATGGCGCGGTGCCCGCAAACCCTCCGCCATCCGGCGCCGCCGTGCCGAACCGGCACGACGCGCGGGGCCGGCATGTGCTCGACATCCGGTTCGGCCGGATCGCCGCGGTACTCCTGATCGTCTCGGCGGTGTTGACCGTCGGCGGCGGAGCGACCGCGGTCGCGGCCACCCGCGCCGGGAGCGGTGCGACCGGCCGGGCCGGCGGATCCGGCGCGACGTTCGTCGGCGAGCTGCGCCCGGAGGTGTTCGGTCCGGCGGTACGGGCGCTGCTCGACCGGCGCGCCGACGCCATCCACCGCCACGACCTACCGGCGTTCCTGCGCGATATCGACCCGGCCGACCACCCGTTCGTCAAGGCGCAGCGCGCCGAGTTCGACAACCTCGCCCACCTGCCGCTGGCCGAGTTCCGGTACGACGTGGACACGTCGGCGCGGTACGACACGATGGTCGCGCCGGCGATCCGCAGCCGATACCGCGGCGGCTACCGGGCCATCGCGGTGACCGTGCGGTACCGCATCGACGGCATGGACACCGCGCCGGTCGCCGCGCCGTGGGTGCCGATCTTCGCGGTGTCCGACGGACGGGTGCGGCTGGCCGGGGTGGTCAGCGACCCGCGCCTACCCGTCGGTGCCGGTGGGCAGGCGTGGGAGACCGGCCCGATCGCCGTGGTGCGCAGTACCCGGGTGGTGCTCGTGCTGTCGGCCGGTGACACCGCTCGGGCGCCGGAGATGCTGCGGATGGCCGAAGCGGGCCTCGACCACGTGGCGGCCGTGCGCCACGGCGGCTGGGCCGGCACGGTGCTCATCACGGCGGTCCAGGATCAGCGGGTGTTCACCACATACTTCGCTGGCAACGCCGACCGCACCGACCATTTCGCCGCGGTCGCGGTGCCGTACTACGCTGCCGTACCGGACTGGAACCGCAAACCGGCGTACGCGGCCACCCGGGTGGTGTTCAATCCGCGTGAGTTCAGCGCCGACCCGAGCGAGCTGGCGCACGACCTGACCCATGAGTTGGCCCATGTCGCGATGGGGCCGGTGACCGGCGACACCACCCCGTTGTGGTTGGTGGAGGGCTTCGCCGAGTACGTGGCGTACAAGCCGGAACAGGTCTCCGGGCTGTACCCGAAGCGGGCCCTGGCGGGCTTCCAGACGGGTACCGCCCCGCCGGTGGACGCGTTCTACGACGACGGTCGCAACTACGTGCTGGCCTGGCTGGCCTGCCGGATGATCGCCCAGCGGTACGGCGAGGACAGGCTGGTCGGGCTGTACGACGCGTTCTCCGGCGGCGCGTCCCCGGCCGACGTGATCAGGCAGGTGCTCGGCGTGGACGAGGCCACATTGGACGGTCAGTACGTGAGCTATGTGGAGCGCGCCCGCGGCGGCGTCCTGCCCTGACCGCCGTCAGGGCTGCGCTGGGGTATGGCAGATCCGGGGCAGCGCGGCGGCGAGGGCGTCGTACGTGCGGTGGCGTAGCTCCCGCAGGCTCTGCGGGGTGGCGTCGGGCTTGTCCAACTCGCACAGCGCCGCCTTGCCGGCCAGGGTCGCGACGCCGGCGAGGAGTTGCGGGTACAGCGCCTCGGCCGGCTCGCCGGTCCGGGCACCCACGAACTCCGCGATCATATGGTTGAGGTCGTGGAACACCATTTGGTAGCCCGGACTCAGCTCGGGTAGCTTCTGCACGATCTGCATCCGGGCCATGATCTGCCGGTACTTTCCGTAGTCGTCGACGTCGACCGAGTCCATCGCGGCCCGTACCGCGGCCACCGGCGACTCGTCCGCGGGCCGTGCCGCCAGGGCGCGCCGCAGCTGGTCCACGATCATGTGCGCGAGGTCGCCGAACAGTACGTGCCGTTTGGACGAGAAGTACCGGAAGAACGTGCGGACCGCGACGTCGGCGGCGTCGGCGATGTCCTCGACGGTGGTGTTGTCGTACCCCCGTTCCGCGAACAACCGCAGCGCCGCCGCCTCCAGCGCGGCGCGGGTTTCCCGCTTCTTGCGCTCACGGCGACTGTCCGGCTGGCGGGCGGTGCGCTCGGCGGCTTCCGGAACGGTGACCACGCCTCATTGTGTCATGAGTCTCACACCGGACGGCAACCTAATGTCACCATGTGACTACTGGCATGCGGATGCCGCTTACCCGGTCGGGTCGTCGGAGCCACCGACGCTGCGGGCTACGGTTCGGCTTCGATCCGGAGGTGTCAGGCGCTGGGCGGTAGACCGCCGTCGCCGTCCACGACCTGGTCGGGGTTACCGCTCTGGTCGCGGTCGACGATCGTGATGTCGACCTTGCCGTCGCCGTCGGTGTCGAACTGGAAGAGGTCGGCCTTGCCGTCGCCGTCGGTGTCGACGATCCACAGATCCGGCTTTCCATCCTTGTTGGTGTCGCCGACCGCAAGTTCGACGCGGTCGTCGCCCCTGGTCTCCACGGTGTCACTCATGCGAACTCCTCTGGGTGATGTAGCCGGGGTCCACCGTAGGCCCATGTACCGATTTCGGCGAACCGAGCGGTCAACTCTTGAAGGTCACGCCGACCTCGCGGAGTGCCCTGATCAGCATGGCGGACTCGGCGAAACCGACGATCAGGATGGCGTCGGCACGGTACCGCTTGATCTCGGTGGCCAGCGGCTTGAACAGGGTGTTCTGCTCGCCCGGGTCGTAGGTCGCCTTGCCCGGGTAGGGCACCAGCCGGATGTTGGCCGCCGCGATCCCGGCCGCGGTCAGGTCGGCCTTGACGCCCCGTTGCAGGCCGATGCCGTACTCGTCGTCGCGGGCGACGATCACGACCTTCGCGGTACCGTCGCGCATCAGAATGTCGGCCAGCGCCCGGGCCTGCAGCTTGTCCGGGGGTGAGGTACGGAAGAACAGTCCCTTGTCGTCCAGCGTGGACAGACTGTCGGAGGTGGCGGACGGTGAGATCATGACCCGGCCGGCGGCGACCGCCTTCGGGAGCACCGCGGCCGAGATGCCGGAGGCGGCGGCGCCGATCATCACCTGTACCCCGGCGGCGATGAACCGGTCGACGGTGGCCGCGGCGGTCACCGGGCTGGTCCCGTCGTCGCCGTCGAGCCACTCCACCGGTCGCCCGAGCACCCCGCCCGCGTCGTTGATTTCCTGTACGCCGAGCCGGGCGCCGGCGAAGATCGGTGGCCCCACGCCGGCGAGCTCACCGGTGTGCGGCAGCAGGCCGCCCATCTTGAGCGGCGGCGGGGTGGCGGTCCGGCCGGTCACGGTCACCGCCGGCGGCGGGTTCCTGGCTTGGCCTGCCGCGTCGCCCGCGCCGACGAACTCGGTCTTGGCGTCGTCGATGTGGTTGTCCCGACCGAAATTCAGCGTGCCGTAGCTGGCGGTCGACGGCTCTCCGCTGTCGGTGAACCCACTGCGCCGAAGCGACGAGACCCCCTGGTACCGGATGATCCCGGTGCTGTGTAGCTGCTGGGCGCAGGCCTTGAAGGAGTCACACACGCTGCCGCCGACGGTCACCGCCACGATGTACTTCGCCAGCGCGCCGGCGTCGGTGCTGTGCGCCGCCTCGGCGGCCAGGGCGGCGACGATGACCGCGTCGTACGCCTCGCCGGCGTAGTTGAAGTCGATGACCGCCGGGTCGACCTGCTTCACCCGCCGTTTGAAGTCTTCGGTGAGCGGGGTGAGCGGGGCGGTGCCCTTCATCCCGGCCAGCACACCCGGATCGCCTTTGAGCGCGTCGCCGAACGAGTTGCTCATGACCCCGTCCGAGCCGTACAGCCGGATCTGGCCATCGGCCACGATGGGCCGGGGGTTCGATGGCGAGGCGCTGCAACCGGTCGCGAGCAGAACCACGGTCACCGCCGTCAGGGCCGAGACCGGACGGGTGACACGCATGAACGAACTCCCTCCGGGGAACCTGCCGACCGCACCATAGCGTGCCGGGGCCCGTGGACACGACCGGCCGGGGAGCGGGTGACGCGGTGCGTCTGTCCGAGCGTGACCGAACCGGCGGGTAACGTCGCGGCCATGAACATTCACCCGCCCGACGACGCCCCGTCGCTGCCCTGGCTGGGCCTACTCGCGGACCGGCTGGGTATCAGGTTGACCGAGGCGACGCCCGCCCGGGTGGTCGGCACCATGCCGGTCGACGGCAACACGCAGCCGTACGGGCTCCTGCACGGCGGCGCGTCGTGCGTACTCGCGGAGACGCTCGGTTCGATCGGCGCCGCGACCCATGCCCGGCTGGCACACGGCGGGAGTGCGGTGGGCATCGATCTCAACGCCACGTACCACCGGGCGGCCCGGTCCGGCCTGGTGACCGGGTTCGCGACGGCACTGCATCTCGGCTCGTCGATCGCCTCGTACGAGATTGTCGTCACCGACGCCGACGGCGATCGGATCTGCACCGCCCGGCTGACCTGTGCGCTGCGCAGGGCACCGGATTCAGGCCACGGTGCTTGACCGTCGCGGATACGCTGCGCGACGTGGAGGGCCATCCGGAGAAGGCGTCCAACGACGCCGTACTCGACGACGTCGCGCTGGTGCTGCGGTCGGCGCTGGCGGGCGACGGCGACGGTGTGGTTGACGCGTTCGACAAGGCGGCCACCCGGCACGGCGTGGTCGGGGCGTGCGACCTGGCCTGGAGCCTGGCGGGGGCGACGGTCGGCGACGGCATCGCGATCGGCGCGTGGCGGCTGGAGTTTCCCGGTATCGAGGAGGCCGCCTACGACACCCGGTGGGTGGCCCGCTTTCTCAGCGCGTATGCCAATGCCGACGCCGGCGCGGCGGAGGCGTTGTTCGGTGCCGCGATCGCCGATGGCAAACTGCCCCAGTGCCTGCTGACCCTGGCCGGCTCGGCCGTGGCCACGCTGCGCCGCCGCGACGCCGAACCGAGCTGAAGCCGCCGCGACGCCGAACCGAGCCGAAACCGCCAGCGAGCTGAGGCCGCTGAGGCCGCCGCCGCACCCCGGGTCAGTCCCACCGCCGGCCGGTGATGCGCTCGTAGACCTCGATGTACCGGGCCCGGGTGACGGCGACGATGTCCGGCGGGATCTCCGGCCCCGGCGAGCGCTTGTCCCAGCCCAGTTGCGGATCGGCCGCCCAGTCGCGCAGGTACTGCTTGTCGTAGGCGTACTGCGGCCGGCCGGGTTGCCACGAGTCCGCCGGCCAGAACCGTGACGAGTCCGAGGTCAGGACCTCGTCGGCGAGCACCAGCGTGCCGTCGGGCGCGAAGCCGAACTCGAGCTTGGTGTCGGCGATGACGATCCCGCGTTCGGCGGCCAGCTCGGCGCCGTGCCGGTACACGTCGAGGGTGCGCTCGCGCAGCGCCTCGGCGGTGGCCCTACCGACCCGAGCGACCACGTCGTCGAAGCCGATGAACTCGTCGTGTTCGCCGACGGGGGCCTTGGTCGTCGGGGTGAACACCGGTGTGGGCAGCTTCGAACCCTCCACCAGGCCGGCGGGCAGCGCGACACCGGCGATGGCGCCGCCGGCCAGGTACTCCCGCAGCCCGAGGCCGGCGAGGTAGCCGCGGGCGATGCACTCGACCGGCACCATCGCCAGTCGCCGGCACCGGACCGCCCGCCCGGCCCACTCGGCCGGTACGGCCGTGGCGGACACCACGTGGTTGGGTACCACGTCGACGAGTCGCTCGAACCACCACAACGACAGCCGGGTGAGCAGGGCGCCCTTGTCCGGAATCGGGGTGGGCAGCACCACGTCGTAGACGCTCACCCGGTCGGAGGCGACCAGGATGAGGTCGTCGCCGTCGGCGTACACGTCGCGCACCTTGCCCGAATGCAGCAGCTCCACCCGCGCACTCCGTCCATGATCGTGAATGATCCGGTGACCGCGGATCCTTCGGAATCATGTCATCCCGGTCAGCCCGCCAGGTGACCCCAGTCGGCGGCGAGCTCGCGCCAGGTGCCCTGAGCGACGGCGGTACCGGCGAGCAGCACCACGACGTTGTCGGCCTGGGCCAGGGCGGCGCGTTTGGACGTCGACCCGACCACGGTCGCCCCGTGTTCGCGCAGCGCCCGCCACAGTTCCAGCTCGGTGGTGACGTCGAGCGCGGAGGAGACGTCGTCGGCGATCAGCAGCTCCGTTCGCGGTGCCAGCGCCCGGGCCAGCGCGAGGCGCTGCAACTGTCCGCCGGACAGCCGGGTGCCCTTGTGGCCGATGAGCAGCCCGAGCCCGCCGCCGGCGGCCGCCAGGTCGTGGTCGAGCTGCGCGGTCGACACCGCGCTGACCGCGTCCACCTCGTGGCCGAGGCGGATGTTGTCGGCGACCGTGCCGGACAGCACCCGGGGCAGTTGCGCGACGTACCCCACCTGGTTGGGCCGCAGGAACAGCTCCGGCTCGGTGACGGGTTCGCCGTTCCAGCGCAGCTCACCGGTGTGGTGCACGATTCCGGCCAGGGCGCGCAGCAGTGACGACTTGCCCGCGCCGACCGGCCCGACCACCAGCACCAACTGTCCACTTCCGACACTCAGGTGCACGTCGCGGACACCGACCACCCCGTTTTCGTGGACGGCGCTGAAACCGACCAGGTCCAGCCGGCGCAGCGGGTGCCGGGGCGCTGTCCCGGGCGCCGGCGCGGTCCCCGCCGACAGGTCCACCCCGGGTACCGGCGCGGAGTAGGCGCCGATGCCGGCCATGGCGACCGTCCGCCGGGTCCACACCCGGGCCGACGGCAGCTGCGAGACCAGCGACGCCGTGGCCCACGCGAACCAGCGTGCCGCGCCCAGCGTCGAGACGACCACCAGGGTCGCCCGCGACGTCAGGTCACCGGCCAGGTACAGCGCCCACGCTCCGATCGGCAGCAACCCGCTGGTCATGGACGGCGTCGAGCGCGCCCACACCTGTACCGAGATCTCGCGCCGCTGCCGGTCGCTGCGCACGACGTCGAGCCGGGCCAGGTGCGCCAGCACGGATCGGGTGGCCCCGGCCAGTTTGACCGTGCGGGCCGCCGACAGCGACGAGACCAGCGCGGTGGCGAACGCGGCGCGGGCCGCGACGGTCCGGCGGGCGGCCCGCTCCAACAGCCGCCCGAACAGGGTCGCGGTCAAACCCGAGATCACCATCGTGCCGGCGAAAAACAGCGCCGGCACGACCGTCCCGGCTACCAGCGTCATCGTGAGCAGGATGGCGGCGCAGAGGAACTGGTCGATCAGGTTGTCGGCGAGCTGTACCACCCGTTCGGTGTCACCGCCCTGGGCGACGACCTCGGCCGGGGTGTGCGCGCTGACCCGACGCGGCCCGGTCTGGCCGTGTACCAGCCGCAGGCTGATCCGCAGCATCTGGCGGACCCACCACTCCGGGAACCATTTCGCGGTGTAGTACGGCATCGGCAGGGTGGCGAGCAGCGCGGCGACGATCCCGACGGCCGGCCAGAGCGGCCCGCCGGAGCCGTCGACCAGGTCGGCCCACAGCCAGGGCAGCACCGACCCGTCCAGCGCGAGCAGCATCATGACCATGAACAACGCCACCGCGTTGAGGCCGAATCGCGCGTCGTTGCGGGCCAGCTGCAAGATCTCCCACAGGGTACGGGCCCGATCCGGGGCCGGCAGCGGCGGCGGATCCGTCTTCGACGGCATCGTGGTCGCGGCCGCCGGCCGCGCGGGCGTCGTCCGGCCGATGACCACCGCCGGCACCGCGGCCTGGCCGGTGACCACCGCCGGCACCGCGGCCTGGCTGGTGGCGAGCAGGCGGGCGAACCGTTGCGACCCGCGCAGCGGCCCGGCCTCGATCACCTCTCCGTCGGCCAGCACCACCACCTCGTCGCAGCGGCGTACCGATGACAGCCGGTGCGCGATGACGATGCCGATCCGGTCGCGCAGCAGCCGTTCGGTGGCGCGCTGGACCCGGGCCTCGGTGACCGGGTCCAGCCGCGCGGTGGCCTCGTCGAGGATCACCACGTGTGGGTCGCGCACCAGGATCCGGGCGAACGCGACCAGCTGCTCCTGGCCGGCCGACAGCACATGTCCGCCGTCGCCGAGGCGGGTCCGCATCCCGTCCGGCAGGTCGGCCACCCAGCCGGTCAGGCCCAGTTCGTGTACCGCCCGTTCGGCGGCCGCCACGAGGTCCGGATCGAACAGGGCGATGTTCTCGGCCATCGTGCCGGCCACGATCTCGGTGCGCTGCGGCACCACCGCGATCCAGCGGCGCAGACCCTCGACGTCGAGGTCGAGCAGGTCGGTACCGCCGAGGAAGACGGTGCCGGGCGGTAGGTCGACGGCTCGTGTCAGTACCTTGGCCAGGGTTGACTTGCCCGAGCCGGTACGTCCGATCAGGGCGTAGGAGCGGCCCCGGACCAACGTCAGGTGCACGTCGGTCAGCGCCGGCCGCCGGCCATCGGTCGCGTCGGCCGTCCCGTACCGGAAGGTGAGGCCGCGGATGGCCAGGTCGCCGTCGGTGGGCGCGGCACCGCCGGACGGCTCCTGCCGGGCGTCGCGCAGCAGTTGCACCCGGGCCCACGCGCCGAGGGCGTACTGCAGTTCCGGCACGATCCGGCTGGTCTGCTCGACGGTGCCGCCGAAGGCCAGCGAGAGCAGCCAGACGGCGGTGAGCCGGGCGCCGTCGATCCGGTCGGTGGCCAGGGCCCAGGCCCCGCCGAGCACGACCACGGCGATACCGGCCCGGGTGACGCCGCTGGCAATGGCGGTGACCCGCGCCGACATCGTCCAGACCCGCCGTCCCCGCGACAGCACCGCGCTGGCCCGCTGGGCGTACAGCCGAAGCACGTACGGCCGGGCCAGGGTGGTACGGACATCGTCCTGGCCGTGGATCGACTCCTCCATCACCGCGGCAAGGTCCGACCAGGCCTCCTCCTCGAACATCCGGGCCGGCGCGATCCGCCGGGCCGGCCCGGCGAGGCCGGCCGCGAGCAGCAGGGCCACGACCAGCATCCCGACCCCCGCCGGCCACCAGACCAGCAGCGACGTGACGATCGAGAGCGCACCGAGAGCCACCGACTGGACGATCCGGACTCCGCCGCCGCGCAGTTCGGAGGCCACCTGGTAGACGTCGCCGTCGATACGGTCGAGCAGCTCTCCGACCGGGGTGGTCTCCAGGGTCGGCAGGTCCTGCCCGAGAGCCACCCGACAGAGCCGGCGCCGGACGTCGGCGGCCCAGTCCGCGGTGAGCCCGGCGGTGATCAGGCCGATCGCCAGGTCGCTGAGGACCGCGGCGGCCAGCGCGAGCGCCAGCACACCGAACAGCGCGATCGACCGGTGCACCAGCACCGGGCCGGCCAGTCCGGCCGCGGTGGCCTGTCCGCCGGCGCCGAGCGCGATCAGTCCGGCCACGACCGCGGTACGACGCGGCGACGTGGTCCACAGATCGCGGAACAGGCGCATGGAAGATCCCCGGAGCCGGTGGCGGGTCCCCAGCCTGCGCCGAGACACCCGGATCACTCAACGCAATTACGCCGCGTCGCCGCATTCCGGGTCGGCGTCGACGGGCGGCAGGGGCTATCCGACGGTGAGGCTGCCGGTGTGCCGGATCCCTGCCTGACGATCAGGTACAGGCGCCCGACGCGGTGACCACACCGGTCGTCCCGTCGTACGCGATGGTGTACCAGTCGGTTGTCGGTTGCCCGGACAGCAGTTCGGCACCGACGAGCTCGTCGATGGACGCGGCGCGGGTGGAGTGGTGGTCGACGAAGTAGGCGGCCGCGGCTGCCTTGACGCTCTGCTTGGCGGCCTCGCACGCCGTCGCGTGGCCGCGCTCGGTGATGTCGCCCGCGGCGAGGCCGCCGATACCGGTTAGCACACCGAGAATGGACGTGACGACCATGAGTTCGGTGACGGTGAAGCCGTTGTCATTGCGGACGGTACGACGGGGACGTGCCAGCATATTGGTTTCCCTCGCAGCGGTTACGACACTTCTCAGGACGGTGTGCATTCCCAAGGCGTCGGTTTCGCTACTGGCTCCCCGCCGGGCCGGAGCGACCAAATGCTCCCAGCGGATCGTTGCCTCGCCTGACCCGTTCGGGGTCTGACGACCAATCTGCCGCACCGCGGCCATCCCCGCGTCGCCCATTTGGCCGAGCGTCAGCTCGCGGTTACCGTCCCTCCGGACGACGCGCGGCGGCACGCTGTCCGCGGCGACGGTTCGGGCCGCGGACCGGCTCGATGGGCAAAGGGCTGTGACGGTTCGGGCCGACCGCCGGCCGGGTGGGCGCGGGCGATGACGGCGGTGGATGGCCGAACGGCCAGGTCAAACGCCGTGTATCGGTACATATACGACTGTTTTGCTGATACCACGCGGTAAATGGTCCGGGTTGACTACATCCGCACCGACATAACGCCCCGACCGGCCCGCGCGTTATGGGCCTACGCCAGCAGAGACAGGACACCCACCATGGGCAGCACAATCGGCGCGAACACCGGCATCAGCCTCGCGGCCGGCGCCGCGGCCTTTCTCCCCGTCACCGGGTACTCCACGATCTGGACCGCCGTTGTCGTCGCGGCATTGCTCGCCGCCGCCACCGTCGCGCGTCTGGTCACGCGTCGGCGGGAGACCGCCCTGAGCCGTACGGCAGAACACGGAAAGCCGCCGGTCCGCCGGAAGGCGGCCGGTCGGGGGAGGTCGACGGGCGGTCGTCGATGAATCCGGCGTTGACCCTGTCGTTCGTGGGGCTTCTCGTCGTCGCCTTCCTGATTGATTTTTCGCCGATGCTGCGGGCCCGCGCCCAGCACGCCGCCTGGACCGGTCATAACCGGTCATGTGACGAGTTCACCGTGGTCATTCCGCTGTACGGCGACATCCGGTACCTGTCGAACGTCGACCGGATCCGCCGGTACGGGCATCGGGTGCTGGTATCCACCACCACTACGGAGTCCCCCGAGTTCTATCGCGCCCTCGGCAAGCTGGCCGCGCGGCACGGCTTCCAGGTGCTGCGTACCGATGTGCCACGACACCGCCGGTACCTCTGCCCAGCCCTGGTCAAGGCCGGGATCGACGCCACCGGCACGCCGTTCGTGATGCGGCTGGACGCCGACACGCTGCCGTACGGCGATCTGCACCAACTGTTCGGCGCGTTCATCACGGCCGGATACGACGTCGCCTCGCTGCGGACGCTGCCGTCACGGCACGACACGGTGCTGGAGCGGCTCCAGGACCTCGAGTACTCGATCGCGATGGATATCCGCCGGGGCTACCCGTGGCTCACCTCGGGTGCCGGGTACCTCGGCAAGACGGCGGTGCTGCGCACGGTCCTCGCCACACACACCCTTTTCTCGTACGGCGAGGACATCGAACTCGGCAAGCTCGCCAGGATGATGCGGTTCCGGGTCGGGCACATCCCGTTCCGGCTCTACACCGATGTGCCGGCGACGCCGTGGCGATGGCTCCGGCAGCGGATCGTCTGGGCGGCCGGCTCCTTCCGGCACGATGTCGTCAACGCCCATCGGTACTCGTGGCGGCACCCGTCGTACTTCCTGTACAACACGGTCATTCTGTTCCTGCTGTCGCCGCTGCGCTGGTACAGCGTGATCGCCGTGCCCTGGTCGGTCCCGCTGATCGTGGTGGCGTACTGGCTCTTCCTGTTCACCGTGTTCTGGCGTCGCCGGTCCTGGATTCTGCTGCTGTTTCCGCTGTACACCCTGGTACAGGTCATGGTGCTGACTCCACTCGGGGTCGTCGCGTACCTGGCCACCGCGGCCCGCAGCCGCACGGTCGGGTTGATCCGGGTTCGCCAGCGTCCGGTCGCGACGCCGCCGGTGCGGGCCGTCGCGGTCCGGCGGTACCGCGACGACGACGTCGCGCCGTCGGCGGCGCTGGCGGCGAGCCTGGAGCAGTACGTGCCGGAGGAGGGTGGCCGACGCCTGGTACGCAACGAGGAGACCGTCGCCATCGCCGACCGCCGTCGCCCCCGCCCCCTGAACCCGCGCGCGCCGAGCAGATGAGCCACGAAGAGTATCGATACGTGTGTCATCACCCGCCGATTTCCCATGCAGAAAACGAACGCTTCTCGCAAGCCTGAGGTGAGATCTTGCGTCATCTGGCAATCACCATCCGGTACCTTGCCATTACGCTTCGTCAATAGTTGAGTGGCTTCCGGTCTGGTCTGGTGTATTTCACGGGGAGCCGATGGACACCCGCCGCTTTCTCGCTCGGATGGGCACCGCCCTTCCGTCCCTGGTCCGCTGGGGCATGTCGCCCGACGCGGATCTGGTCTATCGCACCCTGGTGTCGCTGGACTCGGCACGGGAAGGCCAGCTCGCGCAGGACCTGGGCATGGCCCACGAGCGGGTGCGCGACGCGGTCCGGGAACTCGCCCTGGCGGGCGCGATCAGACGCGTCTCGGCCGCGACACAGCGCCCGCCGCAGGCGACCGGCCGAGCGGTCTGGGCGGCCCGGCAACCCAGCCAGGTACTCCGGTCCCTGCACGGATCGCGCGCCCGCCCGCTGGTCCTCGCGATTGACGCCCCGGCACACGCACCGTCCCCGTCCCCGTCCCCGGCCCCGCCCCCGATGGAAACCACTCCGATGACAGCCGCACCGGCACCACGTTCACAACCCACCCCGGAACCCTCCGCCGGCCGCCCCGACGGGGCCGGGGGAGCCGAGCAGTGGCTGAGCCGCCCACCCGGGCACCTGGTCGGCGCGCCGCCAACCATGCGCCGCTCCGGCGACGTCCCACCCGGTACCCGGGTCATGCTCACCCCCCGCGAGCGGGCCATCGTGGAGCTCCTGGCGCAGGGCCATACCGACGAGACCGCCGCGCGGGAACTCGATCTCAGCCGGCGGACCGTCGGTTATGCGCTGGGCGGGTTGATGGGCCGGCTCGGCGTCGACAACCGGTTCCAACTCGGGCTCGCGCTCGGCGCCATGCGCGCCGCCGCACCCACACCACGCGGAAACCGCGCCGACTCCGACGACGGGCCGGACGCCGGCTGAACCGCCGCCGAGGCGGTCTTCACCGACGCCCTCCGACCGCCCCCGCCGGCCGGGCCAGGGCGGCGCGGGCCTGTGGGAACCGAGCCGCATCCAGGTCGTGACCGGGAACCGGTACCGGCGTGCCGGTCGGGGTGGTGACGGCCGCGAGGGCGGTCCGGAGCCGGCGCGGCCGGGGCACCCGCGCGCGCTGGCCGAACACGTCGAAGTCGAGCTTCCAGATCGCGTCGAGGATCCCCCCGTACAGGTTGTACGCCGCGCGGACGCAGGCCTGGGACGCCGGCGCGAGCATGGTCACCCCCGGCGCGGCGAGCGCGTAGTGGCCACGGGCCCGCTGTACCTCGAACGCGATCAACTCCCGTATCGCGGCGGCGGTGCGTGGGTCGACCCGAGCCGGCCCGGCGGTTCGCGGGTCGACCACGGCCGGTCGGGCCGTGCCCGCGACGCCCAGGCCGCCCGCGTCCCGCGCCGCGATCAGATCGGCGGTCGACACGCCGAACCTGTCCAAATCCTCGACCGGCAGATACACCCGACCGAGATCGAGGTCCTCGGCGACGTCCCGGATGAAGTTGGTGAGCTGGAACGCGAGCCCGAGCTGGCGGGCCGCCTCCCGGGCCGCCGCCGGATCGTCCCCCGTCGTCGACGGGCTCCTCGCGTCGGCGGGCCGGGCCAGCCCCAGGATCGGAAGCATCATCGTGCCGATCGCGGCCGCCGAGCCATCCATGTACCGGAGAAGATCGTCGTAGGTGGCGTAGCCGGTGACCGTGAGGTCCATCGTCATGGACGCCAGAAAGTTGTCGAAGTCGGCCAGGTCAAGTCCGAATACGCCGATCGTGTGCAGGACCGCGGGCAGCAGCGGGTCCTCGGTCGGTGCACCGCCGAGGCCGGCGAGGAACCGGGCCGACCAGGCGGTCAGTCGGGCGGCGCGCTCGGCGACCGGCAGCGCCCCGGTCTGGTCGACGATTTCGTCGGCGTACCGGGCGAAGCCGTACAGCGCGTGCACGTGGCGGCGTTTCCAGGCCGGCAACAGGCGGGTAGCCAGGTAGTAGCTGCGGCCGTGCCGGCGGTGCAGTTGGCGGCAGCGTTCGTAGGACGCGGCGAGGGACTCCGCTCCGGCCGCTGTCATCCTGCCTCCCAGTTCCTAATCGACGCAGAAATCGACGCAACCGAAATCCTACGTTAGGATTCGGCTTGGGTCCACCGGTGCCGACAGCACCGGGGAGTGATCAAGGAGGAACGTCATGCGTACGGTCAGCGGGGCAACCGGGCGGGTGGTGATCGTCGGTGCCGGCCTCGGCGGCCTGGCCTGCGCGATCCGTCTCGCGGCGGCGGGCCGCGAGGTGACCGTCCTGGAGCGCGCGTCCGGCCCCGGCGGCCGGGCCGGCCGGCTGCGCATCGACGGGTACTCGTTCGATACCGGCCCGACCGTGCTGACCATGCCCGACCTGCTCGCCGATGTGCTGGGTACGGTCGGCGAGGAGCTCGCCGACTGGTTGTCGCTGTCCCGGCTCGACCCGGCCTACCGCGCCCACTTCGCGGACGGATCGACGCTCGACGTCATCGCCGACACCGCCCGGATGGCCGCCGAGGTGTCCCGGGTGTGCGGGCCCCGCGAGGCCGACGGCTACCTGCGGTTCGTCGACTTCGCCAGCGAACTGTGGCGTCTGCAGCGCACCGACTTCATCGACCGCAACTTCGACCGGCCGACCGATCTGGTCAACGCGAACCTGCTCCGACTGGCCCGGCTCGGTGGTTTCCGGACCCTTCAGGCGAAGGTCGACGAGTACTTCCGCGACGACCGTACCCGTCGGATCTTCTCCTTCCAGGCGATGTACGCGGGCCTCGCGCCGCGGGACGCGCTCGCCCTGTACGCGGTCATCGCGTACCTCGACTCCGTCGCCGGCGTCTACTTCCCGCTGGGCGGTGTGCACGCGGTACCGCGTGCACTGGCCGGCGTCGCCGAGAAGCACGGCGTGACGATCCGGTACGACACCCTGGTGACCGGCGTCGAAACGAGCGCCGGCCGGGCCCGCGGGGTCACCATCTCCGGTGGCGAGCGGGTGGACGCCGATGTGGTCGTGCTCAACCCCGACCTGCCCGTCGCGTACCGGGATCTGCTGCCGCCCACCCGGCGGCCGCGCTTGTCGCGCCTGCGGTATTCACCGTCCTGCGTCGTGCTCCATGTCGGGTCAACGCAAGCGTACGACCGGATCGCCCACCACAATATCCACTTCGGACGGTCGTGGCGGCGCACCTTCGACGAGGTGATCCGGCAGGGGCGGCTGATGACCGACCCGTCCCTGCTGGTAACCAACCCGAGCCGCTCCGATCCGTCGCTCGCGCCGCCCGGCAGGCACGCGTACTACATCCTCGCCCCGGCGCCGAACCTGGTCACCGGATCGATCGACTGGCAAGGAACCGCCACCCCGCTGTACCGCGGCGACCTGATCGACACGCTCGAACAGCGCGGGTACACCGGCTTCGGCGATGCGATCGAGGTCGATCGCATGGTCACGCCCGCCGACTGGCAGGCTGACGGGATGGCCGCCGGTACCCCGTTCGCATCGGCCCACACGCTGCGCCAGACCGGCCCGTTCCGCCCGGGCAACCTGCACCCCACGCTGGAGAACGTCGTCTTCGTCGGCTCCGGCACCCAGCCTGGCGTGGGCGTACCGATGGTTGTGATCTCGGGCCGGCTGGCCGCCGAGCGCATCACCGGGCGTGACCATTGACCCGGGAGGAGACGCTGGTCGAGCTGGTCGACCCGGCCGGCGTACCGATCGGTTCGGCGACGGTCGGCCGGGCACACGCCGCGCCCGGGCAGTTGCACCGCGCCTTCTCGGTCCTGCTCGTGGACGCGGCGGGCAGGCTGCTGCTGCAGC